>NZ_JBFAJO010000137.1:0-10743 GCF_040655255.1 Kitasatospora sp. NPDC050463 | reverse complement strand
GGCTCGACCGGCACACCGCCGATCACCAGGAAGAATCCTCCGTCGCCCTGGCAACGTGATCAACCCCCGAAGGACTTCCGGAGCCAACCACTTAGGGAGCGTTATTCCGAGTTCGAGCATGGCGGGTGAGGCGGGGCCGCCTTCGGAGCGCTCGGTCTTGTAGCCCTTGACACCGGGGGCGACGGTGCGGGGGTCAACGGCTTCGGAGGGGGCTCCGGTGGCGTAGAGGCCGTCGGGGTCCTGGTCTCGGTCGTGGGGCAGGAGCCAGAAGACGCGGCGCCGGAAGGTGCCGGAGGCGCGGGAGGCCTTGGCGTCGGGGCCGAGGAGGGCGTAGCCGATGACGAGTCCGGCCGGGCCGCAGGAGACGCCGGCACCGAAGTCCGGGTTCGCCCGCCACCAGGTGGTGAGAAGGTCCTGGTCGAGGGTGGCCGCGTGGAAGCCGTGGCACCAGCGTCCTGCCTCACGGCAGGAGCAGGCGGCCGGGTCGTGGTGGGCGTGCTGGCACGGGGGGCAGTTGGCCGGCGGGGTCTTGCGGCCCGGCGTCAGCGGGTGAACCGGCCAGCCCTGCGCGGCGCACCAGCGGGCGACGGCCAGCGACCGGGGCTGAAAGCCCGCTCGGTCGCTCGCCACGGCCTTCGGCGCCGTCACGCTGGTCCCTCCCCATAGTCGGTAGCTGTTGAGTGCTGAGTCGCTTCCCCGACAGCTGGCACGTTTCCGCAGGTCAGAGACTCCCGGAAGGCAAATCAGCGACTCAAGCGACTCAAGTTCAGAACATAGCCCACACAGGGTAGCCGAGCAGAGGATCTGCCACGCGCACCCTCCGGCTGCGCCGGGGAGCAGCGACCGGGGCCTGCGGCAGCGACTGAAAAAGTTCAGTCGCTGCCGCCCAACGAACTCACATTTTCGCAGGTCAGAGCGTTTTCCTGACGAAAACAGCGACTGTAGCGACTCAAGCCCGGGTCTATGACGCACACGCGCACACGCGAATGTCTTCATATATCAGACCTTCGGTCGCTTCGGTCGCTGTTTTGCATCCCACATAGCCTTTGACCTGCGCGTTTCTCCAGCGACTGACCGCCAGCGACTGAGGTGACCAAGTCCTCCGGCTGGGTCGCTTCCGGCGTGTCGCAGGCGCGACTTGTCCCCCGTCACAGGCCTTCGGTCGCTTCAGCCGCTTCGATCGCTGCCGAAGCCTCTCTTCCCGGCCTCTCGTTCTCCTCACACGCCAGCAGCCGAGACTGCAGCCGCAACGCGTACTTGGCGGAGTACTCACTCCCCTGCTCTGCAGCGCGCAGGTACCAGACCAGCGCCTGTTCAGGCATCCCGGCTTCGCGCAGGAGATCTGCCATCTCCCGGACAGCCCGTGGGTCCTTGTCTTCAATGCGCCGGTGCAACCACGCAACGGCGGCTTTGAGGCCCCGGTGCTTGCGAAGCAGCCACACCGACTCCCGGTAGGCGTGCCACTCACCGGCGGCAGCGGCCTTTGTGAACGCGGCGACCGCCTCGTCCAGAAAGCGCTCGTCCTGTTCGCACTTGTCCCGCAGGACCAACCCGATCTGCATGAACGCGGCCACGTCCCCACGGTCGGCGGCCTCCTGCAACCACGACAGAGCCTCATCGGGTTGTCCACTGGACCGGTACAGGTTCGCAACCCGCCAGAGAGCCCCCAGGTCAGGGTTCTGCTCCTTGGGCTTCCTCTGCTTCTCGGCTTCCTCGAGGTAGATCTCCAGCGCCTCCCGCCGCCGACCCAGTTCCACCAGCAGGTCGGCGAGCGGCAGCACACTCTGGCGGTCCCCGTGCCGGACCGCGGCCCGGTACATGATCACCGCCTCATCGCCCCGCCCCAGTGTCTGCAGCCGCCCCGCCGCCTCCCGCCAGGCACCCGGCTCACCGGCCGATCCCGCATCCGCGTAGAACCTCAAGGCCCTAGTTGTGTCCCCCATCTCCCACAAGAGGTCGGCCGCCTCCTGCAGGGCCACAGGCTTCCCCCCTGCCGCACAGTCACGAAGCCAACTGACCGCCTCCTGCGCCCGCCCGCTGCGCCGCATGAGAGCGGCCGCCGCCCGGAGAGCACGGCTGCTACCACTCGCCAGCGCGGCCTGCTGGTAAACCCGGATCGCCTCGTTGTCCTGTCCGGTCCCCAGCAGCCGCCGAGCGGCCGCCACCGCGGCGTCCGGATCGCCCGCCTCCGCCAGGGTCCGCAGCCAGGAGATCGCTTCCTGCGGCTCGCCGCTCTCGGTCAACAACGTTGCCGCCGGCTCGATGGCCTGGCTGTCGCCAGCCTCGGCCGCCCGCTGGTACCACGCGGCCGCTTCCTCCAGCCGACCCGATTCCTGGAGCAGTGCCCCGCCCATGAACAAGGTGTCGGTGTCCCCCTGCTCGACAGCCGTGTGGAACGATTCTGGGGCCAGAATCGGATAGGCCTTCCTGCTCGTCGCGAGGAACTTCGGCACCGCACCGCGGGCATTGTCCCGGGCCGTCGCCAGCCGCTCGTCGAGATCGGCCAGGTCCGCCAGCCGCGCAAGTTCCGCCTTCGTGAACCTCGGCGACACATCCACGACCGCGTCCTCGATCAGAGTGCGCACCACGGTGTCGGCCCCCGGAGTCAGGCCGCCGCTGCGGGTCAGGACACCGGCGGTGGCGGAGACCGTCCCGATCACCAGGACCGGAGCCCGACGGGAGTCGTGCAGCACGTTCCCGAGCTCGGCCTGCACCGTCCCGGCCCCCCGGTACTGAACAGGGTCCAGGTACCGCTCCACCCGGTCCAGCCAGACCACCGTCCTCGGACCGGCCTGGGCAAGCCCCTGGACGACCTGCGTGCCGTCGAACGGATCTGCCGGATGCCACAGCCGCCAGCCGGCGGGAATCCCCCGCAATGCCTCCCAGCAACTGCGCGTCTTGCCCGCCGCCTGCGGTCCTCGGACGATGACCATCCCACTCCGGCCGGCGACCGCCCTGCCAACGACGGCCTCGATCGCCTGGTCGTGCTGACGCCGGACGTACGGAACCAGGGCAGGCAGCGCCCTGCCGCCCCTCGGCAGGACGAACGCCTCCCGCACGCCCAGCGCCAACGGATCCGCCTCACCGACCGCGCACCCATACGGGCGCGCTGCAGCGGCCTGAACCCACAACTCCCTCGCCTGCTCGGCCGCCGACGCCGGGTCCAGCCCCGCCATCACGGCCAGGATCCCGGCGACCGCCACCGCGTCCTGCTGCAGCCCGAGCTCCGCCGACCACAACAACCGGTTCACTCTGTCCCGTCCGGGAGCCGCTTCCAGAGAATCGTTCAGCAGGACGGCGGTGGCGATGTCGTCCAGGGACGGCACACCCGCCCCCAGATACAGCTGGTACAGCCGGTCCTTGAACTCCTTCACCGGCCCCGGCCGGACCCACGCCCGGGCCCGAGGCCTCCGCCCTCCTTGCCCTCCACGCGCACTGCCGGCGGCCGGAACCGGGGACGCCGCAGACGGGCCCCGCACCGGCGACGCCTTGCGCGATGAGCCCCCGACCGTCCCTGCCCGCACCCGCGGCCGTCGACCGGGCTGAACCCGCCTCCACACCTCCTCCCAGACTTCGGGCCCGTACCCCGCAGCCGGCGACCCGTCGAAGTCCCCGATCACCCGCATGAAGACACAGAACACGGTCTCGGTGGGAACCGCCCCGGGACGCATCGCATCACCCAGCGTGCTTCGCGACAGCACAAGGCCCAACGCCCTGGCACGCTCCTCCACCAACCGCAGCGACTTGCCGCTCAACGCCCGTGCCGCGCGCATCAGCTCACCGAGCTGGTGTACCTCGCACACCGCATCCGGCTCCACCCACCGCACCCCGGAGAGCGACACCTGCGACGGCGTCCCCTCCCACAGCCGCTCCGCCTTCCGAAGATCGGACGAACCGGCCCCGCACGCCTCGACATACGCCCGCACCACTTCCAGCCGCGGCCGCCGCTCCCCCGAATCCGCCCGGCACAGCGTCGCCGCCGACACTCCGCACACCCTCGCCATCGCGTCATAGGTCTTTCCGCTGCGCGCGCTCAGCTCCTGGAGGAAGCGTGCGAGATCCTCCGCGACCGCACCGGGGGCAACCGCCTTCTTCGGCCTTCCCACGTGGCACGCTCACCCGCGCCGACGTCCAGCGGCCACAGCCGCCACAAGCCGCCTCACCAACTCGCCCGCCGACAGCACCGCGGTGCTCGACAGCGCGATGACGGCCTCCGTCGACAGCCCAATGGCCGCCAGCACCACGACGGCCGCGAGCACCGCGACAACCAGCAGAACCACGGTTGCCGGCACACCGCCGCCCTCGTCACCCGTACTACTAGGCCCACGTCGCACACCCATCCGAACCCCTCCCGAGCCGCAGCCCCGATGCTTCGCGCCGACGGGAGCCGCTGCCCCTGCCGGTCTGGGGCGCAAGTCTTGACCACCCAGCAACCCGGCGCGGTCAAGAGGACCGACGATTTCGCCAACCTTCTGCAAGAAACTTCACCGAACGCGATGGATCACCGCAGATCAGGACCCTGTCGTGATCCCCCAGGACTCCGTCTGGCAGCCCCCGTCCGGCTTTTGCCCTGGCGCGCACGCCGACTTCGGCTTTTTGCGCGACTGTCCGGAATATGACGCAACAAAACGGCACCCCTGCTAGAGCATTTCCGCAGGTCAGTGCCATAACAATCCATTGGGTCCCGAAATGGTGTCCGGTCTGCGGCCGCCGTATCCGGGACAACGCCACCGTCCGCCACGCCGGTCAGGCCAGTAGCGCTACTTCTCTCGGTCGGGGCCCATCACCACCGGAACCATGCCGACCCTGTTCAGGGGACCGGCGAACGGCCGTCCCACCCGCAGCTGCTCGGGAAGTACCTGCGGATGCTCCCGAACCACACGGGCGGGTGCGGACCAGGACCTCCGCCGACCCGGACTCGAGGACTTTCCGGTCCGAGCGCGAGTGGATCGTGCTCGAGGACCTGAGAGGCCAGCCGGCGGGGTGCCTGGATGACCGGCACCCCGCCGGCTGGAGAACCCCGGCAGGGCTGTGCGAGCCGTCGCCGAGCGGGGCCTGTGGGACCTGGCGCCGGACGATTTCTCGATGGACTCGCCATCGCCGATTCCCGGCCGGGATGGGCGGCGCGGATCACCTCGCTCGGCCGGACCGTCCTGACCTGCCGGACGCTCCAGGAGAATCCCGCCCCCACGACGGAACCGGCTCCGGTCCCGACAGGGATCAAGGTTCGCCCGGCAAGTCCGTGGCCGGCGAGACATCGGGGTCCCAGAAGCCGTCAGCGTTTCCGGTGAGGACGCGGCCGGCCAGGGGACTTGTGATGCCAAGAAGCACCAGGTCGACGCAGCCCGCCTCGATGATGGGCAGGAACACGTCACCTCGGTGGGGCGGGCCGCCGGCAAACGTGAACCCCCACGGGCGGCCCGGCTCCCGCCACAGCCAGCTTTCTACATCGCGCGGCCTTGGCCGCTGCCGGAGCTGGTCGTGCTGCCTGCGGACAGCACTGGCTGGCGGTCTCGTCCGGAGCCCGGGGGGCCACTGAGGGATCTGCCCCCTGGTTGTAGCGGCCTGTAGGAATCGCTACGCTGCGGTCATGAAGCAACTGAACGTGCGGTTGGACGACGAGGCGCACGAGGCTCTCGAGCAGCGCGCGGAAGCCGCCGGGATGTCCCTGCCGGACTACGCGCGCAAGGTCCTCGCCGAGGAGGCCGACGAGCGACGGGAGCGGTTCCTGACTGCGGCCGCGCACTTCTCCCAGGCGTGGGCGCCGGCCTTCGAGGCCGAGTTCGGCCCCTACCCGCACAGCGGGTGTTCCGACGCGGCAGATGTCGCGTGATCCTGCGCGTCGACCGGACCTGGCTGCTGGACATCGCCCACCAGTTCCTTCCCGCCGATCCGGACATCACCGACTACGGCACCCTCGCCGCAGCCGTCGCCCGCCACCTCGACGAGGTCATGGACGTACCCGTCTACGGCGCCGTCCACCAGCGGGCCGCGGCACTCATGCACCAGCTCATCCGCGTACCCGCCCTCGAGTTCGCGAACGAGCAGTTCGCTGCGGTCGTCGCCGCCTCCTACCTCGCCGGCTCCGGCGTCATCGTCACCGCCGAACCGAAACAGGCCGTCGAACTCGCTGGTCGGATCCGCAACGGACAGGCCGACGTCCGCGAAACCGCCACCGCCATCCGTACCTGGTACCGCTGACGAACGTCACCCCCGGCCCCCGTACAGGGCTCGGCGCTGACGGAGACAGGGAGAGGCTGGCCCACCGAAGGCGGGATGTGTCCCCTCAGGCTGAACGGAGTCACTCGGCAACGGCTGCCTACAGGCCGATGTCCTGGGTGGCGGCGTCCTCCAAGGCCTGGGCGTCATAGTCCGCGAAGACGGGGAGCCGGCCTCGTGGCCGGACTGGGTGCGGGTCGGGCCGCTTGCCCGCCTTGATGCTCGTGGTGATCAGCCCGGTCCGTTGGGAGTGCCCGGTGAGCCGAGCGTCGAGCCCGGCGCGTTGGGCGGTGCGGGTGATGACGATCCGACAGTCATCCGGGGACAGCCGCCCGGTGCCGAGGCGGCCCCACTGGTCGACCGGGCGAAACGCCGGGCCGCCGTTGAGGCCAGCCGCGGCGCGCCAGGCCCGCACCGGGCAAGTCTCCTCCTGTCGGCGTAGGCGATGACCACTGCCCGGCCGGGACGGCCCTTCACCGAGGGCACGGAGCCCCGCAGTCGCTCGGCCTCCGGCACGATCCCCTCGTCGTCGAGGCCGCTCACCTCAGAGGCCCGCCCCGCGACGGCGAAGGAGATCAGGGTCAGGGCCCGGTCGCGAGCCGCGCCAGCTCAGGCAGCTCATACTCCTGGCGCCGCCGGCGGGAACTGGCCGGCCGGGGCACCAGCGGGTCGGCGGTGGTCATCGCTCGCGGCTGCGCGAGGGTGGACGCGACCGCCCGGCCGCGGCCAGTGCGTATGCGGTCCGGGTCGAGGCGGATCGGCTTGAGTGCCTACCGGGCCGCCAGGGTCGCTTCCTTCGGCACACTTTCGACGTCGGGCCTCCACCGTCACCCCGGTGATCCGCCGGTCAATCGTTGAGGGAGCGGCCTCGACGACCTGGTCAAGCCGCACCACGAAGCCGACCAGGTTGGTCACAGCGTTAGGCGTCCTCGGCAGTGCCGGAGAGGCGGTAGGCGGTGGAGGTGTCGACGCCAAGGGCAGCAAGCAGGTCCAGGGCGGCGGTGAGCGGCGGGGCTCCGGCCAGGCGGGCGGCGGCAAGGTGGGCGGGGAGGCGGCCGGCGGCGATCAGGGCTATCCACTGGGTGGCGGAGAGGGCGAGGTAACGCAGGCCGGGGAGGTCGGCCAGCAACGCCAGGTCCGAGGTGTGGCAACGGGACAGGTCGAGGGAGCGCAGCGCGGGAAGGGTGCGCAGCGGGGCGAGGTCGATCGGGGTCTGGGAGCCGACGGCGAGTGAGGTGAGGTGCGGATGGCCGGTGAGTGGGGCGAGGTCGGCCTCGGCGGCGAGGTCTACGGCCAGGTCCTCGACGGGGAGTGCTACCAGGGGGGACAGGTCGGTGGTGGCGCAGCGGTTGAGGTGCAGGCGCCGCAGGTGCGGGGTGGCGCAGAGCGAAACGAGGTCAACGGGTGACGGGGCGTCATTGAGGTGGATCGCCTGGATGCCCGGCGCGAGCCGCTCGTCCAGGGCTGAGACCACCAACTGGCGCGAGTCATCCCCGAACTGCTGCGGGGCGTGAGGATCTGGCAGGCCGAGAGCCTGGCCGAGCCAGGCGGTGATGGAGGAAGCCACGTAGCGGGGGCCGTCGTTGAAGTCGCGGCCGACCTCGATCACCTGACCGGGGCGGCCGTCCGCGGCTGGCGCGAGGTCCACGGCGAAGAAGTTGCCGTCGCAGCGGGTGGCGAACGGAAGCCAGCCTGGGTGCCCCGAGCAACGGCGCACCGTGTTCGGTGGGTCGGCGTCGAAGACCACCTTGCGCCAGCCGAGCTCCCAGCCGAACCAGGTCGGCACGCCGATGTAGTTGTCGCACTGGGCCAGCGCCCCGGCGAGCGACGGCCAGGCGTACCCGGCCAACGCCTCGCTGTCGCCGTCCCCGTCGGCCTCCAAGTAGAGCGCCCGCAGGTCCGCGGGCAGCGGCCGGTCGAGGTGGCGCTCGGCGGCGGCGAGCTGCTCCTCGGTGACGGGCGCGGGCATCGTCGGTTCCGTGCCGGAGCGTTCGGCGTGTTGTCGGAGGACGGCCTGTAGCCGCTCGACCGCCTCGGTCGGGTCCCCGGTCTCGCGCAGCGCGGATGGTTGTGCGTCGTCGGCCGCGCCTGGTTCGGATGGTGCGAAGTCGGGGTCGAGGGTCAGTGTCCAGCCGTCCTCGGGGCCGCTCCCGGGCTGCAGCGTGTCCTGGAACACCACGAGTTCGAAGGCGCCCGACGGGCGGCAGGTCAACTCCAGGGCCATGGCTTCCCAGCCATGGCTGTCCCGGAACCGGGAGGCCAGGGAGGCGAGGCTCTGGTGTGGGAACGGTACCCGGAAGAAGGAGCCCGGACGGCTCGGCGCCACGTACCCGCCGCCGGACAGGCCGACGCCGAACTGGCTCGCGTGCCCTCGCAGCACGCACTTCGTCCAGCCCTCCGGCGCCTGCGCGACGACCGCTGCCGTGATCTGCCGTATCGCCTGTTCTACCGTCAGGTCCATGCCTGCTCCTCTCTTCCGCACTTTTCGGACGATCATGTCAGCAGGCTGCGACAGAGCTAACCGCAGACGGTGTCGACGGGCCGCTGCTGCCGCCCAGATGTGGGGAGGACCTGCTCGCCCACGCCGAGGCGCGGCTTGGTGGCCCAGGCCGGGGAGTCGGCGAGGACGCGCAGGGTGCGGGTCTCGGAGTCGTATCCGGCCGGGCCCAGTGCTGGGTGGCTTTGTTCATGAGAACGGACAGCAGGTGTTCACCACTTCGGGAGGCACCAGAGCGCGTCGAGGATTCGAACGGTGATGCTTCCTGCGGTGGCCGCGCTCGGCCCAGCAGCGGATGAAAAACACGTTGGCCGGTCTGCTGCGGAGCTGCGACGATGCCTTGCTTTCTCCAACGGAGGACATTTGTTCGTTTTCGTGTGCGCGGGATGCGGCGCCGAGCTGACCATCCCCTTGTCGCAGGTCGCGCTGCCGGTCCACGCCTATCAGAAGTACGGGAACGGCACTCAGCTTCCGGTGCTCATGGAGTCGGGCACGTTCGCCGTGGACCCGAAGCCCTCGGGGCCACCGTGGCGGAAGTGGGAGGAGATCGATCCGGACGAGGCGACGGCCCGCGGCCTTTACGCGCCTGTCTACGCCCTCTCCGATGGCGCGGCCGGCGCGATCGTCATCGCACCTGGCGACGCCTGCGGCACCGTGCTGGTGCCGGAGAAGAGCGGAGGCTATTGCTGTGGCCTTGACGGAGGAGACGGCCCCAACATGGCTTGTGAGGCGTGCGGCCTGCCGGTGGCGAGCCGGATCGACGACTGCTCTCTCTGGCAAGCCGTATGGCTCGTCCCGGATGCAGTGCGCCGCCTGCCCGTCGAGGGCGCTGATCCTGCAACGCTCTCGTGGGAAGAGCTGGTGGAAGAAGGGGAAGGCACGCCGCCGTTCGAGCCGATTGCGAGGTGGGGATCGCGGTGGGGGACAAGCCACTACTGGTCGTGGAGCCCGCAGTGGGAGGCGGCAGCCGGCCGGGCGCTCGCCCACCTGCTGGCGGCCTCGCAAGGCGGACCGGTGACCGTCCCGGACGGCCTGGCTGTGGAAGTGTTCCAACGCGCCCTCGACGCCCTGCTGCCTGCTGGTCCATCGACGCGGCGGGCTGTCCTGGCCGGACCGGGACAGCCCGTTCCCGGCGCGGACGCTGACATCCTCCTCGTCCCGACCCATCCGCAGACGGGGGAAGTCTGGACCGCCGCCGGCTCGGCGTACCTGGTACCACTGCCGTTCGGGGTGTGGCGGTGGCTCGCCCGCCCCGAACCGCACCTGCCCGTCCCCGCGTCGGGCGGCATGCCGAAAGGCGTCCTCCGCGACGATCCGCCCATGCCGCGTGCCCCCTACTTGTTCCGGGCCGATTCGGGGGTGTTCCAGGACACTCTGGTTCGGCTGCCAGCCGTCCGCAGCCCATGGCTCCGCGCCATTTCCGACAACCTCATGCAGCACATGCGCGCGGGCCTCTTCTAGCCAACCTGACAGAGGCGCCGGCACCCACCCTCTGCGGCTGCCGCAATCGAACAAGGTCGGGCAGTACCGCCTCCCAAAGTGGTGAACATCTGCTGTCCGTTCTCACAGATAAAGCCAGCTGGGCGTTTTCGGCGCGGGCCAGGCGTTCGGCGACGGCTTGCAGCTGGCACGGCGGCTGGCCGGAGCCCGGCCCGGTTACCTGGGTGGTAGCAGGGAACCGAGCCGGTGTTCTCAAGACAGGTCGACAGGAACATGATCGTCATCGGGACGGCGTGCTGTCGCTGCGGGGGCGGGTGCCAGCCCGCCGGGCCCGGTCCTGGGCTCGCATCCGGGAGACATCGAACGCCGACACCGCCGGTCGCGATGAATCCGGCACGGCCTCGATGCGGCGCCGGCGGCGGCCTGCGGCCAGCCGCTCGGCCTGGTCGGCGGGCAGGGCCAGGCCCTGGGCATAGCCGTTCTTCACCAGGAGTACTGAACTTGATTGCGTGATGTCGGCTGTTGCTGAGCTCAGCCGTCCATGATCAGTCCGGTCTCGGTGAGGCAGGCGTCGATCAGATGGGCTC
>NZ_JBFAJO010000136.1:0-10800 GCF_040655255.1 Kitasatospora sp. NPDC050463 | reverse complement strand
CTGATGGCGAGGATGGCCTTGGCGCGGAGGGCGACGATGCGGGCGGCGTCTTCCAATGTGAGGGCGCCGGCGATGTGGGCGGCGGCTATTTCGCCCTGGGAGTGGCCGAGGACGGCGTCGGGGTGGACGCCGAGGGTCTGCCAGAGGCGGGCGAGGGAGACCATGACGGCGAAGAGGGCGGGTTGGACGATGTCGACGCGGGTGAGGTCGTCGTTGCCGCGCAGGACGTCGGTGAGGGACCAGTCGACGTGGGGGGCGAGGGCGGCCTCGCACTGGGCGATCGACTCGGTGAACACGGTTGAGGTGTCCAGGAGTTCGGCGCCCATGCCGATCCACTGGGAGCCCTGGCCGGGGAAGACGAAGACGGTGCGTCCGGGGTTCGTGGTGCCGTGGACGACCTGGGGCGCGGTGGTGTCGTCGGCGAGTGCGGTGAGCCCGTTCAGCAGCTGGTCGCGGCTGTCGCCGATCACCACCGCCCGCTGTTCGAACAGTGACCGCTCGGCCGTCAATGCCCGGGCCACGTCGGCCGGTTGCCACTCCGGGTGGGTCTCGACGGCCGCGTGCAGCTGTGCGGCCTGGGCGCGCAGCGCCTCGGGGGTCCGCGCGGAGACCACCCAGGGCAGTACGCCGCCAACCGTCTCCGGGCCCGCCGCCGTTTCGTCCGCCGGCGCCGGTTCGTGGGCCGGTGCCTGTTCCAGGATGACGTGCGCGTTGGTGCCACTGACCCCGAAGGAGGAGACGGCGGCTCGCCGGGGCCGGCCGGTCGCGGGCCATTCCCGGTTCTCGGTGAGCAGTTCGACCGCGCCGGCGGTCCAGTCGACGTGGCTGGTCGGTTCGTCGACGTGAAGGGTGGCGGGCAGCACGCCGTGCTGCATCGCCATCACCATCTTGATCACGCCGCCGACTCCGGCCGCGGCCTGCGTGTGGCCGATGTTCGACTTCAACGACCCCAGCCAGAGCGGCCGTTCGGCCGGGCGTGCCTGCCCGTAGGTGGCCAGCAGGGCCTGCGCCTCGATCGGGTCGCCGAGCCGGGTGCCCGTCCCGTGCGCCTCCACCGCGTCGATCAGGTCCGGCGAGAGCCGCGCGTCGGCGAGGGCCTGCCGGATCACCCGCTGCTGGGAGGGGCCGTTCGGCGCGGAGAGGCTGCTGCTCGCGCCGTCCTGGTTGATCGAGGAGCCGCGCAGGACGGCGAGCACCCGGTGCCCCTGGCGCTCGGCGTCGGAGAGCCGCTCGACCAGGAGCATCCCCGCGCCCTCGCCCCAGGCGGTGCCGTCGGCCGCTGCGGCGAAGGACTTGCAGCGCCCGTCCGGGGCCAATCCGCCCTGGCGGCTGAACTCGACGAAGGTGTCGGGGGTGGCCATCACGGTGACACCGCCGGCCAGTGCCATCGCGCAGTCGCCGCGACGGACGGCCTGGGCGGCGAGGTGCAGCGCGACCAGCGAGGAGGAGCAGGCCGTGTCCACCGTGACGGCCGGCCCTTCCAGGCCGAGGACGTAGGCGATCCGGCCGGACGCCACGCTGCCTGCGGTCCCGCTGCCGAGGAAGCCCGCGATCGACTCGTCCACCGAGGTCAGGCGGGTGCCGTAGTCGTGGTACATCAGGCCGGTGAAGACGCCGACCCGGGCGCCGCGCACGGCCGCCGGGGGGATGCCGGCCCGCTCGAAGGCCTCCCACGCGGTCTCCAGCAGCAGCCGCTGCTGCGGGTCCATCGCCGGTGCCTCGCGCGGGCTGATGTCGAAGAACCCCGGGTCGAAGTCGGCCGCGTCGTCGAGGAAGCCGCCCTGGCACACGTAGGAGGTGCCGGGGCGCAGGCCGTCGGGGTCGTAGAAGTCGTCGACCCGCCAGCCGCGTTCGGCGGGCGGCGCGCCGACGGCGTCGCGTCCGGCCGTCACCAGGTCCCAGAGCTCGTCCGGGGTCCGTACCCCGCCCGGGTAGCGGCAGCTCATTCCGACGATCGCGATCGGGTCGTGGTCGGCGGCCTCCAGCTCGGCCACCCGGCGGCGTGCCTCGCCGAGCTCGGCGGCAGCCCACCGGAGGTGCTCGCGAAGCTTGTCTTCTTGTGCCACTTGAGCCTGCTCCTAAAGCCGGTGCGGGGGTTTCGACCTGGTTCTGCCGGGCCCTCAGCGGGCGCGGAGCTGGTTGAGTACGTCGAAGAGTTCGTCGTCGCTCGCCGAGGTGAGGTCGGCGAGGTCGGTGCGGTCGGTGGAGTCGGTCGGGTCGGTGCTGCCCCGGCCGTCGTCGCCCCAGCGGGAGAGGAGGTCCTTCAGCCGGTGCGTGATCGCCGTCCGGGCCTGGTCGTCGTCGGCGAAGGGCGTCAGGAACGCCTCCAGCCGGTCGAGTTCCGCGAGGGCCGGGCCCATCGCCGTGGTCTCCCCGGTGCCGAACTCGGCGCAGAGGTGGTCGGCCAGGGCGGTGGCGGTGGGGTGGTCGAAGATCAGGGTGCTGGGCAGCTGGAGGCCGGTGGCGTCCTGCAGCCGTTCCTGGAGTTCGAGGTTGGCGAGCGAGTCGAAGCCCAGGTCGACGAAGCCCTGGTCCGGGTCGATGTCCTCGGGCGTGGACTCGACCAGCACGACCGCCGCGTGGGTGCGGACCAGGTCGAGCATGGCCCGTCGGCGGGCCTGCTCCGGCAGCGCCCGCAGGCGCTGTGCGAAGCCGCTCGCCGGGTCCGTGTCCGCGGCGGTGACCGGCGTCGGCGCGGGAGTCCGGGCAGGATCCGGCGCGGTGACCAACTCCCCGAGCAGCGCCGGCAGCTGCCCCTCGTCGGCGCGCTCCCGCAGCACCACGGGATCCAGCCGAACCGGGACGAGCACCGACTCAGTGATCATCATACGGGCGGCGTCGAAGAGATCAAGGGCTTCCGGCGTGGAAAGCGCACGGACCCCGTCCCGGCCCAACCGTGCGGCAGAGACGGCGTCCAGACGGTTCGTCAGGTCGCTTCGTTCAGCCCACAGCCCCCAGGCCAGGGACAGTGCGGGCAGGCCCTCGCCGTGCCGCCGCTGTGCGAGGGCGTCGAGGAAGGCGTTGGCGGCGGCGTAGTTGGCCTGTCCGGCGGTGCCGAAGGTGCCCGAGGCGGAGGAGAACAGGACGAAGGCGTCGAGACCGGTGTCGCGGGTGAGGTCGTGGAGGTGCCAGGCGGCGTCCACCTTCGGCCGCAGCACGGCGGCGAGCCGCTCGGGCGTGAGTGCGGTCAGCAGGCCGTCGTCGACCACGCCGGCCGCGTGGACGACCACCCTCAGTGGATGGGCGTCGGGCACCGAACGCAGCAGGCCGGCCAGGGCCTCCCGATCGGCGGCGTCGCAGGCGGCGACGGTGACCTCCGCGCCCAGGGCGGTGAGTTCCGCCACGAGCTCGGCCGCGCCCGGTGCCCGGTCGCCCCGGCGGCCGGTCAGCAGCAGGTGCCGGGCGCCGCGCTCGACCAGGTGCCGGGCGAGCAGGCGGCCGAGGGCGCCCGTTCCGCCGGTCACCAGGACGGTGCCGTTCGGGTCGAACGACGGGTCGCCGTCGGCGGCGCGGTCGACCTGCGTCAACCGGGGTGCCAGCAGGGCGCCCTGACGGAGCGCCAACTCCGGTTCGGTCGAGGCGACGGCCTGGGCCAGTGCACTCTCGGACGGTACCGCGTCGCCGAGGTCGAGCAGGCCGAAGCGCCTCGGGTGTTCGGCCTGCGCGGACCGCAGCAGCCCCCGTACGGCGGCCGCGGCGAGGTCGGGGGCGGGGTCGTCCGGGCCGGTGGCCTGGGCGCCGCGCGTCACCACGACCAGTCGGGCGGTGCCGAAACGGGGTTCGGCCAGCCAGGACCGCACCAGTCGCAGCGCGTCGGCGGTGGCGGCGTGGACGGCGGCCGGCCCGTCGCCGTCGGCCGGCGGCAGGGGCGCGAGCACCACGTCCGGCACCGGGGCGCCGGAGCCGGCCAGGGCGGCGAGGTCGGGATGGTGCGGGTGGGGACCGGCCGGGATCCCGGGGCCGACCACCGCCGTCCGTACGGCGGTTGGGTGCGGGTCCACCGGGACCGGCGCCCAGCGGACCCGCCACAGCGGTGCCGGGTCGGCCGCGTCGTCGGGCATCGGCCGGGACCGCAGGCTCGCGACCGACGCCATCGGGACGCCGGCCGCGTCGGCGGCCTCGAAGGCCACCGCGTCCGGGCCGGCCGGGGCGAGCCGCACCCGCAGGGCCGCGGGGCCGGCCGGCCGCACCGAGACGCCGTGCCACGCGAACGGTACCGGCACCCGCCCCGCCGCCTGCGGCGAACCGACCGCGTACGCCTGGAGGGCGGCGTCCAGCAGCGCCGGGTGGAGGCCGTACCGGGCGGCCTCGCTCCGGTCCGCCTCCGGCAGGGCGACCTCGGCGAACACCTCGTCACCGCGCCGCCAGAGCGCGCGCAGCCCGCGGAAGGCCGGGCCGTAGTCGACGCCGAGGGCGGCCAGCCGGCGGTAGCACCCGTCGAGGGCGACCGGCTCGGCGCCGGGCGGCGGCCAGGCCACCAGGTCGGAGGACTCGACGGGGACCTCGGGAGCCAGCACGGCGGTGGCATGCCGGGTCCAGGGGGCGTCCTCGGGGGCGGCGGCGCGCGCGGACAGCTCCACCGGCCGGCGTCCGGACCCGTCCGGAGCGCCGACGGCCAGCCGGATCCGGACGCCGGCCTCCGGGGCGGCTCCGGGCGCGGGCAGCTCCAGCGGGGCGAGCAGGGTCAGCTCGGCGATGTGTGCGCAGCCCGTCCGGGCGCCCGCCCGGCGGACCAGCTCGACCACGGCGGTACCGGCCAGCAGGACCCGCCCCCGGACGGTGTGGTCGCCGAGCCACGGCAGCTCGCGCGGTGAGAGCCGGCCAGTGAACAGCAGCCCTTCGCCGTCCGGCAGTTCGACGACGGCCCGGAGCAGCGGGTGGTCCGCCGGGGCCAGCCCGGCGGCCTGCACGTCGGGGTCGGCCGGTCCGTCCTCCAGCCAGTGGCGCCGGCGCTGGAAGGCGTACGTCGGCAGGTCGACCGGGCGGAGCCCGGCGTCGGGGAACGCCGCCGACCAGTCGACCGGCCCGCCGTGGACGTACAGTTCGGCGAGGCCGGTGAGGACGGCCTCCGCGCCGCCGAGCACCTGGACGCCGGGGCCGGCGATCCGCGCGACCCGCGCCGTCAGCTCGGTGTCGAGCACCACGAACCGGGTGTGGCCGCGGCCCAGCAGCTCCGGTACGGACTCGTCCGGACCGGTGGTGAGCACGGGCATCCGGGGGCCGGCCGGATCGGGCCGCTTGCCGCGGACCGCCGCGCGTGCCCCGTCCACCAGGGACAGCGCCCCCGCGACACAGGCGCCCGCGACCAGGCCGGCGCCCGGCGCGACCAGGGCGGCCGGGCGGACCCCGTGCCCCTCCCAGAGCCCGGCGAGGGCGACCAGCAGCGCCCAGTGCACCGCACGGCCGACCTCGGCCCGCGCCGGGTCGGGCGCGCCCGGGGCGCCGCGCAGCACATCCGTCGCGGACCAGCCCGCGGCCTCGGCCAGCGCCGCGTCGCACGCGGCGAGCCGGGCGGCGAACAGCGGCGACTCGTCCAGCAGCCGGACCGCCAGGTCGAGCCGGTCCGTGGGCCGGTCCGGCAGCACGAAGACCACCCGCTCGTCCCCGCCGGCGACGCCTTCGACCAGCCCGGGCCGTGCCTCGCCGGCCGCCAGGGCCGCCAGGCCCGCCCGCAGCCCGGGCAGGTCGGCGCCGAGCAGCACGGCCCGGTGCTCGAAGGCCGTCCGGGTGCGGGCCAGGGCCGCGCCGACCTCGGCCGCGGAGCGCGCCGGGTGCTCGTCGAGGTGGGTCAGCAGCCGCCCGGCCTGCGCACGCAGCGCGGCCGCCGTCCGGCCGGAGAGGACCCACGGCACGGTCGCGGCGCCGGCCGGCGCCCCCTCGCGCGCCCCCTCGCGCGCCCCCTCGGGCGCCTCAGCGGCGGTCTCAGCGGGGGCCTCCTCCAGGACGAGGTGCGCATTGGTGCCGCTCACCCCGAAGGACGACACACCGGCCCGGCGCGGCTGCCCGGTCGCCGGCCACGCGCGCCCTTCGGTGAGCAGTTCGACCGCACCGGCGGTCCAGTCCACGTGCGGGTTGGGCTCGTCCAGGTGCAGGGTGCGCGGCAGCACGCCGTGCCGCATCGCCATCACCATCTTGATCACGCCGGCCACGCCCGCCGCCGCCTGCGCGTGGCCGATGTTGGACTTCACCGAGCCGAGGTACAGAGGGCGCCCGTCGGCCCGGTCCTGCCCGTAGGTGGCCAGCAGTGCCTGCGCCTCGATCGGATCGCCGAGCGTCGTCCCGGTGCCGTGCGCCTCCACCGCGTCGACGTCGCACGCCGACAGCCCGGCGTGCTCCAGCGCCTGCCGGATCACCCGCTGCTGCGCCGGCCCGCTCGGCGCGGTCAGCCCGCTGCTGGCGCCGTCCTGGTTGACCGCGCTGCCGCGGATCACCGCGAGCACCCGGCGCCCGGCGCGCCGCGCGTCGGAGAGCCGCTCCAGCAGCAGCAGGCCGACGCCCTCGCCCAGCCCCGTCCCGTCGGCCCCGGCCGCGAACGCCTTGCACCGCGCGTCGCCGGCCAGTCCGCGCTGGCGGCTGAACTCGACCAGCGCCATCGGCGAGGCCATCACCGTCACCCCGCCGGCCAGCGCCAACGAGCACTCGCCGGTCCGGAGCGACTGCGCCGCCTGGTGCAGCGCGACCAGCGAGGACGAGCACGCGGTGTCCAGAGTGACGGCCGGTCCCTCCAGGCCCAGGGTGTAGGCGACCCGGCCGGACGCGACGCTGCCGGTACTGCCATTGCCGACGTAGCCCTCGAACTCGCCCGGCACCCGGCGCAGACGCGAGGCGTAGTCCTGGTAGATGACCCCGGCGAACACACCGGTCCGGGACCCGCGCACCGAGGACGGGTCGATGCCGGCCCGCTCGAAGGCCTCCCAGGCGGTCTCCAGCAGCAGCCGCTGCTGCGGGTCGGTGGCCAGCGCCTCCCGGGTGCTCATGCCGAAGAACGCCGGGTCGAAGTCGGCCGCGTCGTGCAGGAACCCGCCCTCACGGACGTACACCGAGCCGTGGCGCGCCGGGTCGGGGTCGTGCAGGCCCTCGTTCCAGCCGCGGTCGGCCGGGAACGGCGAGATCGCGTCCCGCTCCTCGGCGACCAGACACCAGAGGTCCTCGGGTGAGGTGACGCCGCCGGGGTAGCGGCAGGCCATGCCGATGACGGCGATCGGCTCGCGGGCCCCGTCCTCGGCCTCCTGGAGCCGCCGGCGCGTCCTGCGCAGGTCGACGGTCAGCCGCTTGAGGGTGTCGAGGACCTTCTCGTCACTCGTCATTGCGCTGTGCGCCTCTCTTCTCGACGGGGCCGGCGACGGCTCGGGGCTGGCGGGTTCACGGGTTCTGCAGTTCGCTGTCGACGATGTCGAGGAGCTCGTCGAGGGTCGCGTCCCCGAACTCGTCCTCGTCCGGGTCCTGCTGCTCGCCGGGTCGGTCCGCGGTGGCCGGCCCGGCGGCGTCCAGCTGCGCCGCCAGCCCGCGCAGCCGGGCGGCGAGCCGCTCGCGCGCGGGGTCCCCGGCAGCCAGGTCGCGCAGGCCGGCCTCCAGGTCGTCCAGGTCGACGGGGGCCCCGGTGGTACGGGCCGGCGGTGCGGCCGGCCGCTCCCGGTGCTCCAGCAGGTCCCCGAGGTGGGCGGCGACGGCGGCCGGGGTCGGGTGGTCGAAGACCAGCGTGGCCGGCAGCCGCAGCCCGGTGGCCGCGTTCAGCCGGTTGCGCAGCTCGACCCCGCGCAGCGAGTCGAAACCGGACTCCAGGAAGCCGCGCCCCGCGGCGACCGCCTCCGGCGAGGCGTGGCCGAGCACCGTGGCCACCTGGGACCGGACCAGTTCGACCAGCGCGTGCGACCGTTCGGCGGCGGTCAGGCCGGCCAGCGACAGCCCGGTGCCCGTCCCGGCCGAGGCCTCGGCCCGGGCGGCGCGTCGGGGCGCCGTGCCGAGCAGTGCCCGCAGCAGCGGTGGCCGCTGCGCGGGGTCGCCCTCGCGCAGCGCGGCGAGGTCCAGCCGGACCGGCAGCGTCAGCGGGCGGTCCTGGGCGAGCGCGGCGTCGAACAGCGCCAGGCCCTCCGCCGTGGACATCGGCAGGACGCCCGAACGCCGCATCCGGCGCCGGTCCGCCTCGCTCAGCCCGCCGGTCATCGCGCTCTCGGCGGACCACAGCCCCCACGCCATCGACACCCCGGGCAGGCCCAGCGCGCGGCGGTGCGCGGCCAGGCCGTCCAGGTAGGCGTTGGCGGCGGCGTAGTTGGCCTGCCCGGCGCTGCCCAGCACTCCGCCCGCCGCCGAGAACAGCACGAACATCGCGGGCTTGGCGTCCAAGGTGAGCTCGTGCAGGTGCCAGGCCGCGTCGGCCTTCGGGCGCAGCACGGCCCTGACCCGCTCCGGCGTGAGCGAGGCGAGAGTGCCGTCGTCCAGCACCCCGGCCGCGTGCACCACACCGGTCAGCGGGTGCTGCGCCGGGACGGCGGCGAGCACCGCGGCCAGCGCGCTCCGGTCGGCGGCGTCGCACCGGGCGACGGTCACCTCGGCGCCGAGCGCGGACAGCCGCTCGACGAGCTCGCCGGCTCCCTCGGCCTGGAGGCCCTGCCGGCTGACGAGCAGCAGGTGCCGGACGCCGTGCCGCTCGACCAGGTGCCGGGCGACCAGCGAGCCCAGTGTCCCGGTGCCGCCGGTGATCAGCACCGTGCCCTCGGGCTCCGGCGCGGGGGCGGCGGCGCCCGCGTCCGGGCGCAGCCGCGCCAGACGGGGCACGAGCACCCGGCCGGCCCGGACGGCGTACTGCGGCTCGTCGCCGCCCAGCAGGGCCGGCAACACCGCGGAGGCGTCCGCTTCGGGGCCGTCGGGGTCCGCGTCGAGGTCCACCAGGACGAACCGGTCGGGGTGCTCCGCCTGCGCGGAGCGCACCGCGCCCCAGACGGCGGCCGCGGCCGGATCGGGTGAGGCGGCCGGATCGGGCGAGCCGGCGGCATCCGTGGTGTCGACGGCGGCATCCGTGGTGTCGACGGCGCCGTGGGTCACCAGCACCAGCCGCGAGGCGGCGAACCGCTCGTCGGCGGCCCAGGCCTGGAGCAGGGCGAGCGCCCGCTCCACGGCGCCTCGGGCGGCGTCCGCGGACCGGTGCTCCCCGCCCGGCTGCGGCGTCCAGGGGACCACGACGGCCTCGGGCACCGGCGCGCCGGCCGTGACGGCGTCGGCGAGGGCCGCGAGATCCGGGTAGCAGGACGACGCGTGCGCGTCCGTGCCGAGCACGGCATGGCGGCCGGTGCGCGCGGCCGGCTCGGTGCCAGCCGGCTCGGTGCCGGCCGGCTCGGTGCCGGCCAGGTCGCTCCAGGCCAGCCGGAAGAGACAGTCGGCGGCGGTGCGGTCGGCGGCGGCGCCGAGCTGCGCCGGGGAGACCGGCCGTACCGCGAGCGATTCGATCGTCGCCACCGGCAGACCGGTCCGGTCGGCCACCGAGAGTGCCATGCCGTCCGGCCCGGTGGGCGTCAGCCGGACCCGCAGCACGGTGGCGCCGGTGGCGTGCAGGGTGACGCCCGCCCAGGAGAACGGCAGCCGCACCTGCTCGGCACCGTCGATCAGGGTGGTGTGCAGGGCCGCGTCCAGCAGCGCGGGGTGGATCCCGAACCGGTCGGCGTCGGCCGACTGCGCCTCCGGCAGCCGGACTTCGGCGTACACCTCCTCGCCGAGCCGCCAGGCGGCGTGCAGGCCCTGGAAGGCCGGACCGTACCCGAGGCCGTCCGCGGCGAGCCGCTGGTAGAGGCCGTCGACCTCGACCCGCACGGCCCCGGCCGGCGGCCAGGCGGCGCCGGTCGCCCACCCGCTGGTCGGCGCGACCGGGACGGCCGTCCCGGTCGCGTGGCACGTCCAGGTGGTGGCGTCCCCGGCGGTGGCGGCGCTGTCGGGGGCGGAGTGGACGGTGAGCGGGCGACGTCCGGCGCCGTCCGGCGCGCCGATCCGGACCTGGATCCGGACGGACTGCTGCTCGGGGAGGACGAGGGGTGCCTGGAGGGTGAGTTCCTCCAGGTGGTGGCAGCCGACCCGGTGTCCGGCCTGGAGTGCGAGTTCGACGAGCGCGGTGCCGGGGGCGAGGACGGTGCCCCAGACGGCGTGGTCGGCGAGCCAGGGATGGGTGCTGACGGAGAGTCGGCCCGTCAGGAGCAGCCCCTGGTCGTCGGGCAGCGCGACGACCGCGGCGAGCAGCGGGTGCCCGGCGGAGTCCAGCCCAGAGGTGCGCGGGTCGGCGGTCGCGGGCGCGGTGAGCCAGAAGCGCTCGCGTTGGAAGGGGTAGGTGGGGAGGTCGGGGTGGTGGCCGGGGTGGACGAGTGGGGTCCAGTCGACGGTGGTGCCGTGGGTGTGGAGGTGGGTGGCGGAGGTGAGTAGGCGGGTCCAGTGGCCTTCGTTGCGGCGCAGGGTGCCGGTGATGACGGTGGGGGTGCCGTCCAGGGTGTCCTGGATGGCGGGGGTGAGGACGGGGTGGGGGCTGGTTTCGATGAAGGTGCGGTGGCCGGTGGTCGCCAGCTGGGTGACGGCCTGTTGGAACAGGACGGGCCTTCGCAGGTTGGTGTACCAGTAGTCGGCGTCGAGGGTGGTGGTGTCGGTGAGTTGGGCGGTGACGGCCGAGATGAAGGGGATGGTGGCGGCTGTGGGTTTGATGTCGGCGAGGTCGGTGAGGAGTTGTTCGCGCAGCGTTTCGACGTGGGGGGAGTGGGAGGCGTAGTCGACGGGGATGCGGCGGGCGCGGATGCTCTGCTGTTCGCAGTGGGTGAGGAGTTCGTC
>NZ_JBFAJO010000135.1:0-11426 GCF_040655255.1 Kitasatospora sp. NPDC050463 | reverse complement strand
GCGGGGTCGCGGGCGCCCCGGGGGGGGCCCCGGGCTGGCGCCGGGGCCGCTGCCGGGGCCGTCCCCGCCGAGCGCCCGGCGGACGGCGGCGTCGAGGTCCAGCCGGGCCCCGCGGTCGAAGTACTCGGTGAACTCCTGCTCGGTCAGCCCCGCTCTGGCCCGCTCCTCGCAGTGCCGGTGGGGACCGTTGAAGGTGTGCGAGCCGAAGAAGGGCTTGCCCACGGCCCGCCAGATCCGGTGCGCGGCGCCCTGCAGCACCCGGGCCTCGCGCAGGTCGCCCGGCCGGCCCGGCCCGGTGGGCTCGGTCTCCAGCAGCGCCAGCAGGTCGATCGCCAGCACGATGCCCAGCAGGTCGTGGAAGAGGTGGTTGAGTCGGACGCTCTCCCGGGCCCGGGCGCGGGCCAGCCGCACCTCGCCGTCCATCCAGTGCGAGTACCCGAGGGCGTACAGCCCGTAGGCGTACGCCCACTGCTCGCCGTGCTCCTCGCACAGCTCGCGGACCTGGCCGAGCCAGAACTCGCCGCGCTCCTGGTCGCCCTGGAACAGGTAGGCGATGCCGAGTTCGAACATGGCCATCAGGACGTTGCTGTTGAGCTCGCCGATCGTCCGGTAGTGCCAGAGCGCCTCCTCGAAGAGCTCGGCGGCGCGGGCCGGCTCGTCACCGATCAGGGCCGCGCAGCCCTGCCGGTGGACGGCGTAGGCGAGCGCCCGGTCGTCGCCGGTGTCCAGCGCCTGGCGGCGGCACTCCTCCAGCGCCGGGCGGGCGGTGAGCAGGTCGCCCTGGAGGGTCGCCATGTAGCCGGTGACCCAGAGCGCCTTGGCGCGGGCCTCGGTCGGCTCGGGATCGAGGGCGAGCGCGCGGTCCAGCCAGTGCCGCCCCTCGCCGAGGTGGCCGCAGCCGACCCAGTAGAACCAGAGCGTGCCCGCCAGCAGCAGGGCGAGCTGCTCCTCGCCCGGCTCGGCCAGGCAGAACTCCAGCGCCGCACGGAGGTTGGGGTGGGCGAGTTCGGTGCGCTCGGCCGTCTCGGCCTGCCGGGGGCCGAACCACTCGGCCTCGCCCCAGGTGGCCAGGCCGAGGTACCAGTCGCGGTGGCGGCGTAGCAGCCGCTGTTCCTCGCCGGCCGCGCGCAGCCACTGCAGGCCGTACTCGCGCAGGGTGTCCAGCAGTCGGAACCGGACGCCGCAGGCGTTCCCGTCCTCGGGCCGGTGGCCGCAGGACGGCTCCGTCCGCAGCACCACGGACTTGTTGATCAGTTCGGACACCAGGTCGAGCAGGTCGTCCGGTTCGATGCCCTCGCCGGCGCAGACGTACTCGGCGGCCTCCAGGTCGAAGCTCCCCGCGAAGACCGACAGGCGGGCCCAGAGCAAACGTTCCTGCACGGTGCAGAGCTCGTGACTCCAGCCGATCGTCGTGCGCAGCGTCTGGTGGCGCGGCAGGGCCGTCCGGGCGCCGCCGGTGAGCAGCCGGAACCGGTCGTCCAGCCGGGCGTCGATCTGCTCCACCGAGAGCGCGCGCAGCCGACCGGCGGCCAGCTCCACGGCCAGCGGGATGCCGTCCAGCCGGCGGCAGAGCTGGGCGATCCCGTCGGCGGAGGCCGCGGTGATCTCGAAGGAGGGCAGCACCGCGCGGGCCCGGTCGGCGAACAGCCGCACCGCGTCCGGCAGCACGCCCGGGCCGGCCGGGCCCACCGGCAGCGGTGCCAGGATCAGCAGGTGCTCGCCCGGGGCGCGCAGCGCCGCCCGGCTGGTGGCCAGCACCCGCAGGCCCGGCAGTGCCCGCAACAGCGTGTCGGCCAGCTCCGCGCAGGCGTCCACCAGGTGCTCGCAGCCGTCCAGCACGATCAGCATCCGGCGCCCGGCGAGCTGCTCGGTCAGCACGTCCAGCGGCGGCCGGGCGGTGCCGTCGGTCAGTCGTAGGGCCTCCAGTACGGCGTGGCCGAGCAGCAGCCGGTCCTGCACGGGGGCGATCTCGACCAGCCAGGTGCCGTCCGGGAAGGCGCCGGCCGCCCGGGCCGCCGCGCGCAGGGCCAGCCTGCTCTTTCCGACGCCGCCCGGCCCGGTCACCGTCACCAGCCGGGCGCCGGCCAGCAGCCGGGCCAGCTCGGCCAGCTCCTGCCGCCGTCCGACGAAGCTGGTCACGTCCGCCGGCAGCCGGCCGGGCGCCGGCTCCCGCCGCGCCGCCGCCCGGGGCTGTGCTGTCGAGTCGCCGGCCAAGCGCTGCTCCCGTCTCCGGGCCCGGACCTTCGCGGTCCGGGCGTGCCCGCGGGCCGCCCAGGCGACGGCCCGTCTGGCAGAACGAGGTGACCGGCGGGTAGGTTACGCGCGCGGCTCGCACACCCGACCGGATCCGCCCGGCAGGCCCGGGGAGGCCCCGGCCGATATCCGGTCCGGAAACCGGTCCTGGTCGCGATAGGGTCTCCTTCGGAGAACAGCAAGGCGAGGGAGCGCGCAAGGTGTCCGTGGGAGAGCTGGCCGGGTTGCTCGTCGCCGTCTTCTGGGCGGTCCTGGTCACCCTGCTCGCCGTCGTCCTGGTGCGGCTCTCGCGGGTCCTCAAGGAGGCCGCCGTCCTGGTCTCCGCCGTCACCGAACAGGCCGTGCCGCTGCTGACCGAAGCCGGCGCCGCCGTGCGCAGTGCCAACGAGCAGCTGGAGCGGGTGGACGAGATCACCGCCAACGTCCAGGACGCCGCCGCCAACGCCAATGCGCTCTCCTCCACCGTCGCGGCCACCCTGGGCGGGCCGCTGGTCAAGGTCGCGGCCTTCAGCTACGGCGTCCGCAAGGCCGTCGCCAAGCAGAACGGCACGCTGTCGCTGCCCGCCCAGCCGGGCGAGCGCGAGGAGCTGGCCCGGCTGATCCGGGCCGAGGTGCGTGCCGCGACCGCGGCCAGGAGCGGCCTGTTCGCCCGGGTCCGGCGAGCGGTGAGGGGCTGACGGCATGGTGCGACGCATCTTCTGGATGGCGGTCGGCGCCGGCGCCACCGTCTGGGCCATGAACAAGGCCAACGAGGCCGTGCACCGGCTCACCCCGGACAGCCTCTCCGGCACCGCCGCGCGCGGCGCGCTGCACCTCGGCGACGCGGCCAAGCGGTTCGCCCAGGACGTGAAGGCCGGCATGGCCGAGCGCGAGGAACAGCTGCGCGAGGACCTCGGACTGGACGGCACCGCCGTCGTCGAGCCCCGGGGCCGCCGCGCCCGCCCGTCGCCCGCCACCACCCTGCTCGGGAAGCGCTCCGCACTGTCCCCCGCGCGCGAGCCCCGGTACCGAGCTATCTCGGCGGCGCCCGGCAGCCCGGCCGCCGCCCTGCCTTCGCCCAGCAGTGCCCGCGCATCGTCCGACGGTGCCCGCACCACCCCAGCCATCGAAAAGACGCCCGGCCGCGCACTGCCGCAGCCGGGCGGTACCCCGAACCGGAAGGACCGATAATGGAGTCGGCAGAGATCCGCCGCCGCTGGCTGCGCTTCTTCGAGGAGCGCGGCCACACCGTCGTTCCGTCGGCGTCCCTGGTCGCCGACGACCCCACCCTGCTGCTGGTCAACGCCGGCATGGTGCCCTTCAAGCCGTACTTCCTCGGCGAGGTCAAGCCGCAGTTCTCCCGGGCCACCAGCGTCCAGAAGTGCGTGCGCACCCTGGACATCGAGGAGGTCGGGAAGACCACTCGGCACGGCTCCTTCTTCCAGATGTGCGGCAACTTCTCCTTCGGCGACTACTTCAAGGAAGGGGCCATCAAGTTCGCGTGGGAGCTGCTCACCGCTCCCGTCGTGGACGGCGGCTACGGCCTGGAGAAGGAGAAGCTCTGGATCACCGTCTACAAGGACGACGACGAGGCCGAGCAGATCTGGCGCGACGTCATCGGCGTGCCCTCCGAGCGCATCCAGCGCCTCGGCATGAAGGACAACTTCTGGTCGATGGGCGTCCCCGGCCCCTGCGGCCCGTGCTCGGAGATCAACTACGACCGCGGCCCCGCGTACGGCGAGGAGGGCGGCCCGGCCGTCAACGGCGAGCGCTACCTGGAGATCTGGAACCTGGTCTTCATGCAGTACGAGCGCGGTCACGGTGACGGCAAGGACGGGTTCGAGATCCTCGGCGACCTGCCGAGCAAGAACATCGACACCGGCCTCGGCCTGGAGCGCCTCGCCGCCATCCTGCAGGGCGTCGACAACCTCTTCGAGATCGACACCAGCCGGATGATCCTCGACCGTGCCGCCGAGCTGACCGGCCACACCTACGGCGCCGACCACAAGGCGGACGTCTCGCTGCGCGTGGTCACCGACCACATCCGCACCGCGCTGATGCTGATCGGCGACGGCGTCACCCCCGGCAACGAGGGCCGCGGCTACGTGCTGCGCCGCATCCTGCGCCGGGCCATCCGCAACATGCGCCTGCTGGGCGCCACCGGTGTGGTCGCCAAGGACCTGACGGACGTCGCCATCAAGGCGATGGCCCCGCAGTACCCGGAGCTGGAGGCCGACCGCAAGCGGATCGAGACCGTCGTCGTCGGCGAGGAGGCGGCCTTCCTGCAGACCCTGAAGGCCGGCACCAGCCTGCTGGACACCGCGGTCACCGAGACCAAGCAGTCCGGCGGCGCGGTCCTCTCCGGCGAGCAGGCGTTCAAGCTGCACGACACCTACGGCTTCCCGATCGACCTCACCCTGGAGATGGCCGAGGAGCAGGGCCTCCAGGTGGACGAGGCCGGCTTCCGCCGCCTGATGCAGGAGCAGCGGGACCGCGCCAAGGCCGACGCCAAGGCCAAGAAGATGGGCCACGCCGACGTCGCCGCGTACCGCGAGGTCGCCGACAAGTCCGGCGCCAGCGTCTTCACCGGCTACAACCTCACCGAGGGCGAGGCCACCGTGGTCGGCCTGCTGGTGGACGGCGTCCCGGCGCCGGCCGCGAGCGAGGGCGACGAGGTCGAGATCATCCTCGACCGCACCCCGTTCTACGCCGAGGGCGGCGGCCAGCTCGCCGACCACGGCCGGATCCGGCTGGACTCCGGCGCGGTGGTGGAGATCCGCGACGTGCAGCAGCCCGTCCCGGGGGTGACCGTGCACTCCGGCGGCGTGCTGTTCGGCGAGGTCGTGCTCGGCGCCTCGGCGTACGCCACGATCGACGTGGAGCGCCGCCGGGCGATCGCCCGCGCGCACTCCGCCACCCACCTGACCCACCAGGCGCTGCGCGACGCGCTCGGCCCGACGGCCGCTCAGGCCGGCTCGGAGAACGCGCCCGGCCGCTTCCGCTTCGACTTCGGTTCTCCCGCCGCCGTGCCCGGCAGCGTGCTGGTCGACGTCGAGCAGAAGATCAACGACGTGCTGACCCGCGAGCTGGACGTCACCGCCGAGGTCATGACGATGGACCAGGCCCGCAAGGCCGGCGCCATCGCGATGTTCGGCGAGAAGTACGGCGACGAGGTCCGCGTCGTCACCATCGGGGACTTCTCCAAGGAGCTCTGCGGTGGCACGCACGTCGGCAACACCGCCCAGCTGGGCCTGGTGAAGCTGCTCGGCGAGTCCTCGATCGGCTCCGGCGTGCGCCGCGTCGAGGCGCTGGTCGGCGTGGACGCGTACAAGTTCCTCGCCCGCGAGCACACCGTGGTCGCCCAGCTGACCGACCTGGTCAAGGGCCGTCCGGAGGAGCTGCCGGAGAAGATCTCGGGCATGCTCGCCAAGCTCAAGGACGCCGAGAAGGAGATCGAGCGCTTCCGCGCCGAGAAGGTCCTGGCCGCCGCGGCGGGCCTGGCCGACTCCGCCGAGGACGTCCAGGGCATCGCCGTGGTGGCCGCCCGGGTCGCCGACGGTACCGGTGCCGACGAGCTGCGCAAGCTGGTCCTGGACGTGCGCGGCCGGCTCGGCTCGCGCCCGGCCGTGGTCGCCGCCTTCACCGTGGCGGGCGACCGCCCGCTGACCGTGATCGCCACCAACGAGGACGCGCGCGGGCGCGGCATCAAGGCCGGCGAGCTGGTGCGGGTCGCCGCCAAGACCCTCGGCGGCGGCGGTGGCGGCAAGGACGACGTCGCCCAGGGCGGCGGCTCCAACCCGGGTGCGGTCGGCGAGGCCATCGCCGCGGTGCGCGGCCTGGTCGCGGAGCGCGCCAGCTGATGGTCGAACAGGACCAGGAACGGCCCTTCCGGCGGGGGCGGCGGATCGCCGTCGACGTCGGTGACGCCCGGATCGGGGTCGCGTCCTGCGACCCCGACGGGGTGCTCGCCACGCCGGTGGAGACCGTCCCCGCCGGAGTGAAGTCGCAGGCCAGGATCGCCGCCATCGCCGAGGAGTACGACGCGATCGAGGTGATCGTCGGCCTGCCGCGCTCGCTCAGCGGCAAGGAGGGGCCGGCGGCGGAGAAGGTCCGCGCCTACGCCACCCGGCTGGCCAACCGGCTCTACCCGGTGCCCGTCCGGCTGGTCGACGAGCGGATGTCCACCGTCACGGCCACCCACGGGTTGCGCGCCTCCGGGGTCAAGGCCAAGAAGGGCCGCTCGGTGATCGACCAGGCCGCCGCGGTGGTGATCCTGCAGACCGCCCTTGAGTCCGAACGGGTGAGCGGACGCCCGCCCGGTGAGAGCGTCGAGGCGGTCGGCTGACCGGCCTGATCTAACGTCCCGGTGAAGGGGCCCGTGCGGACGCGTCCGCACGGGCCCCTTGCTCGTTCCGGGACCGCCGAGGGGGCGCAATGACCGACCAGGACTTCACGCCCGGGCTCACACCCGGTCACCTCGGTGCGCCGGTGCTGGAACCCGAGGGCCGTCCGCCGGGTGCGCCCCGTCCCCGCCCCGATGCGCCGGATCCACACCGCCGGCGCAACGGGCTCGCGTGCGGGCTGACCGCGCTCGCCCTGGTGGTCGTCTTCGGCGGGGCCGGTCTGACCGGGTACACCTGGCTGCAGGGGCAGCAGAAGCCGCCGGCCGCCGCCGACTACGCGGGGGCGGGCACCGGCGACGTCCAGGTCTCGGTGCCCGAGGGCGCCGGGCTCACGCAGATCGCCTCCGCGTTGGTGCGCAACGGCGTGGTGGCCAGCTCGCTGGCCTTCACCCGGGCGGCCAAGGGCAGCGCGGCCGCCGCCGGGCGGATCCAGCCGGGCACCTACACGCTGAAGCGGAGGATGTCGGCGGCCGCCGCGCTGGCGATCCTGGTCGACCCCGCCAACGCCAACGGCCTGACCATCCCCGAGGGCTGGCGCGGCAACCAGATCTTCGCGGCGATCGACAAGAAGCTGAACCTGCCCGAGGGCACCACCCAGCAGGCCGCGCGGGAACAGGGCGCCGAGCTGGGCCTGCCGGAGTTCGCCAAGGGCAGCCCGGAGGGGTACCTCTTCCCCGCGACCTACAGCGTGACCGACGAGACCACCGCGGTCGACCTGCTGAAGCAGATGGTGGAGCGAGCCGGCAAGGAGTTCGCCCGGGACGACGCGGAGGTCGTCGCGCAGAACCTCGGGCAGAGCCTGTACGGGCTGGTGACCATCGCCAGCATGGTGCAGGGCGAGGCGGACAACACCGAGGACATGGCGAAGGTGGCCCGGGTGATCTACAACCGGCTGGCCAAGAACATGCCGCTGCAGCTGGACTCGACGATCAACTACGCGCTCGGGCGCTCGACCCTGAACACCACCGTCACCGAGACCAAGCTGGACTCCCCCTACAACACCTATCTGCACACCGGGCTGCCGCCGACACCGATCGGCAATCCGGGGCGGCAGGCGATCATGGCGGCGGTCGATCCGGCGCAGGGGGACTGGCTGTACTTCGTCACCGTGAAGCCGGGGGACACCCGGTTCACCGACAGCTTCGAGGTGCAGCAGCGCAACGTGGCCGAGTTCAACGCCGTCCGGGCCGCGCAGCAGAGCGCGTCGGCGAGCGCTTCGGCGGGTGCGTCGGCCGGCGCCTCCGAGGGGGCCGCCACGGGCCAGCCGGCGGGTACGCCGACCGCTCCGGGCGGGCAGTGAGGGGACGTCGACCCTGCCGGGGGCCGGTCTGCGGTACGGTAACGTCTCCCTCCAGGCGATGCAGTAGCACGCCGGTTCGAGAATAAGCCGGGACGCCGTCCCGGACGGCCGGTCCGATCCTCCGGCCGTCTCCGTCGGTGTAAGGGGATCAATGACCGATCTGGGTCGGGGCTACGGCCCCCAGGGCTCCGAGCCGTGGCATCCCGGCGACCCCGGGTACGGTGGCCAGCAGCCGGTCCCCGGCCAGCAGGACGGGCAGTGGCAGCAGCATCCCCAGCAGCAGCAGTACGGCGGGCAGGGCTTCGCGGACCAGCAGGGGTACCCGCAGCAGATGCAGCAGCAGGGCCAGCAGGGGTACGCGCAGCCGCAGCAGGGGTACCCGGGCGGCGGCCAGGCACCGCAGCAGCCCCAGCAGTACGGCGGCGGTCAGCAGTTCCCGCAGGGGCAGCAGCAGTACGGCGGCGGTCAGCAGGGCTACCCGCAGCAGGGCCAGGGCGGCCAGGGGTTCTCCGGCCAGCAGGGTTACCAGGATCAGCAGCAGGGCCAGCAGGGGTACGCCCAGCCGCAGCAGGGGTTCCCCGGGCAGCAGCAGAACTTCCAGGGCCAGGGGTACCAGGGGCAGCAGCAGGGCCAGCAGGGGTACGCGGCGCAGCCGCAGCAGGTGGCCCAACCCGGCATGCCGCAGCCCGGGATGCCCCAGCCCGGGATGCCCCAGCCCGGGATGCCGCAGGCCGGGATGCCGCAGGCCGGGGCGGTGCAGCAGCCCGGTCACCCGCAGGTGCCGCAGCAGCCGGGCGGGCCGCAGCCCGGCGGCCGGGCCGCCCGGCGCCGCCAGGAGGCCGAGGCCCCGGCCGGCCCCGGTCCGGACGGCATCGACTGGGAGGCGGAGGCCGCCGCGCTGGAGGCCGGCGGCAGTCCGGTCGAGGCCCCGCCCGCGCACGACGAGGGCGAGTGGGACGGCCACGAGGACGACTTCGCCGAGGCCGGCGAGGACGAGCACGGCGGCTTCCTCGGCGACGAGGACAACTCCCGCGAGGGCAAGAAGAAGCGCAAGGAGAAGGGCAAGAAGTCCGGTCGCCGCAACGGTGGCGCGTGTCTGCTGGTCGCCCTGGTGATGCTCGGCGGCGTCGCGGGCGGCGGTTGGTGGGGCTACGGCTTCTACCAGGACCACTTCGGCCCGCCGCCGGACTTCACCGGCCAGGGCAGCGGCTCGGTCACGGTGGAGATCAAGAAGGGTGCCGTCGGGGCCCAGATGGGCATGACGCTGAAGCAGGCCGGCGTGGTCAAGAGCGTCGAGGCCTTCACCCAGGCGTGCGGGAAGAACCCGAAGTGCACCACCATCCAGTACGGCACCTACACCATGCCCAAGGAGATGTCGGCCGAGGCCGCCGTCACCAACCTGGTGGAGGCGAACGGCGGCGAGAAGCTGATCGTCCAGGAGGGGCTGACGGCCGCCGCCACCTACGTCAAGATCGACGAGAAGCTGCAGCTGGCCAAGGGCACCACGGCCGACGTGGCCAAGGCCCAGGTCGGCAGCCTCGGCCTGCCCGCGTACGCCAACGGCAACATCGAGGGCTTCCTCTGGCCGGCCCGCTACTCGATCGCCGAGGGCATGAAGCCCGAGGACCTGCTCAAGCAGATGATCAAGAACGCCGTCGACCGCTATGCGGGCCTGGACGCGCAGGCCGCCGGGATCGGCCTCAAGACCGGCTACGACGTGGTCATCGAGGCGAGCATCCTCCAGGCGGAGGGCAACAACCCGGAAGACTTCGCCAAGATGGCCAAGACCATCCAGAACCGGCTGGCCGACAAGGGCAAGATCGACGGCAAGCTCGGCATGGACACCACGCTGCAGTACTCGCTGGGCCGCAAGGTGCTGGACAAGAGGGACATCAACGACGGCTCCAACAAGTACAACACCTACGTCAACGCGGGCCTGCCGCCGGGGCCGATCTCCAACCCGGGTGAGGCGGCCCTCAAGGCGGTGCTGAACCCCGCGGACGGCAAGTGGCTGTACTTCATCGCGATGGACGCGAAGACCACCCGCTTCTCGGAGACGGACAAGGAGTTCGCGGCCAACGTCGAGGAGTACTGCCGGGCGGCCGGCCAGGGCTTCGACAAGGTCGCCGTCCACTGCACCACCAAGTAGCCCTGACGGGCGAGTCGTTCACGGAGAAGCAGCGTTGACCAGCAAGCACCGGGCCGGCGTCCTCGGCTCGCCGATCGCCCACTCGCTCTCGCCGCACCTGCACCGGGCCGCCTTCGCGGCGCTCGGGCTGGACGGCTGGCGCTACGACGCGTTCGAGGTGGACGAGGCCGGGCTGCGCGCCTTCCTCGACGGTCTGGACGAGGCGCAGTGGGCGGGCCTGTCGCTCACCATGCCGCTGAAGCGGGCGGTCATCCCGATGCTCGACGAGGTGAGCGCGACCGCCCGCTCGGTCGAGGCGGTGAACACCGTGGTCTTCACCGCCGACGGGCCGCGCACCGGCGACAACACCGACGTCCCCGGCCTGGTCAACGCGCTGAGCGAGCGCGGCATCACCGAGGTGGCGGGTGCGGCGGTGCTGGGCGCCGGGGCGACCGCCTCCTCGGCGCTGGCGGCGCTCGCCCAGATCTGCACCGGCGAGGTGACGGTCTACGTCCGCAGTGCCGAGCGGGCCCGGGAGATGGCCGCGCTCGGCGAGCGGCTGGGCGTGGTCGTGCGGACCGCCGACTGGGAGCGGGGCGCCGAGGCGCTCGCGCAGCCGCTCACCGTGTCCACCACGCCGGTGGGGGCGACGGACGCGTTCGCCGGCGCGCTGCCGGCCGCCCCCGGCGCGCTGTTCGACGTGCTGTACCACCCGTGGCCGACGGCGCTGGCCGCCGCCTGTGCGGAGCGCGGTGCCGCGGTACTGGGTGGTCTGGACCTGCTCGTCCACCAGGCGGTGCTGCAGAACGAGCGGTTCACCGGGCGGACCCCCGGTCCGCTGGAGGCCATCCGGGCCGCGGGCGAGGCGGCACTCGCCACCCGCTGACGCGGTCGCCGGGTGGCGGATCGTGCCACTGCGGCGCGTTGCGCCAAGTCGGCAGTTCGTGCCAGAACGGCAGTCCGTGTCAGGTTGCCGGTTCGTGCCCTGTCGGCGTGCCGTGCCGGTGCGGCGTGTCGCGCCACGCCGGCGTCCTGTGCCGTTCGGCGGGTCGTGCCGTAGGGGTGCGCGCCGCCGGGGGCGGTCCGGACCCGCCCGGCCCGGTGGCCCGGCCGCCGGCCCCGGCACCGCGTCCGAGTGTCGACCGGTTGCTGTCCGTCACCCGGACTCTGCTCCCGGGCACGCCGACGGCATGAAAGGATTCGGGGGAGAAGGCACGCCCGGGCGCGCCGCGGCTGGGGCCGTGGCCGGTCCGCTGACGAAGGAGCTCCGTTGGGTACGTTGCGCTGGCTGACGGCGGGGGAGTCGCACGGTCCCGCACTGGTCGCGACGCTGGAGGGCCTGCCCGCCGGCGTTCCGGTGACC
>NZ_JBFAJO010000134.1:0-11793 GCF_040655255.1 Kitasatospora sp. NPDC050463 | reverse complement strand
TCCCTGCTCCCCGCTCCCCCCCCCCGCCCCCCGCGCCCCGCGCGGCGGCCCCCCCCGCCGGGGGGGGCGGGGCCCCCGCTGGGGGGGGGCGGCCGGGTGCGGCCCGGCTACTTCACGATCTCGGCAGCGTCCCCGGCGCCCGCGGCCCCCTGGGCGGGCACCCCGCCGGCGGGGTGCCCGGGCTGCGGGCTCCAGCGCCGCTCGACGCCGGCCAGCCGCCAGTAGGCGATCGCCGCCGCCCAGACCACCACGAACAGGCCGACGATCACATAACCGACGTTGTCCAACGAGAGATCCGCGATCCAGCCGCTCACCGGATCGGTGAGGTCCAGCTTCTCGTGCAGCACGCCGACCAGTTCGATGGTCCCGATGATGAACGCCACCGCGATCGACAGCCCAGTGATGGTCAGGTTGTAGTACACCTTGCGCACCGGGTTGGAGAACGCCCACTGGTAGGCGAAGTTCATGAACGTCCCGTCCAGCGTGTCGAACAGGCTCATCCCCGCCGCGAACAGCAGCGGCAGGCAGGCGATCGCGTACCAGGGCAGCCCGGAGGCCGCGCCGGAACCGGCCATCACCATCAGCGTGACCTCGGTCGCGGTGTCGAAGCCGAGGCCGAGCACCATGCCGACCGGGAACATCTGGCCGGGCCGGGTGATCGAGCGGGTCGCCCGGTTCAGCACCCGGGCGAGCAGGCCGCGCGAGTTGAGGTGCTCCTCCAGCTCCGCCTCGTCGAAGCGACCCGCCCGCATCGACCGGAACACCCTGAGGATGCCGAACAGGGCGGCCAGGTTGAGCGCGCCGATCAGGTAGAGGAAGACGCCGGAGGCCGAGGTGCCGACCACGCCCAGCCACTGGTGGGTGGGCGAGTCGTCGTCCATCAGCGTGTCGGCCAGCTGCGCGCCGCCCGCCACCAGGACGGCCATCAGGACCACCATCGAGGAGTGCCCGAGGGCGAACCAGAAGCCCACCGAGACGGGCCGCTTGCCGTCCGCCATCAGCTTGCGGGTGGTGTTGTCGATCACGGCGATGTGGTCGGCGTCGAAGGCGTGCCGCATGCCGAGGGTGTACGCGGTGATCCCCAGGCCCACCCCGAAGACCTGGGTGCCGACCGCGTAGCCCTCGGGCGCGACCAGGAAGAAGAGCGTCCCGAAGGCCACCACGTGCATGGCCAGGATCACCCCCATCAGCCCGGCCGTACGGATGGTGTCCTCACGCTTCCAGCGGAAGGTGGGCAAGGCGGAGGGTGCCGCGGGGGCGGCGGTTTCGGGCAGGGTCATCTTCGGATCACGCTCCAGCACCTCGTGGAAAGTCGTTCGTGAGATGCCGTGGCCGGTCTCCTGGCTGACGGGGCTTCCGTGCCCGCCTTCCCGGGCGCGCGGGGCACCCAGTGGCGTCGTGGGCACGGACGACTCCCCCGATCACAGTGGCGAGGGCCGCTCCGGACTCCGGACTCCTGAGAGTCCGTCACCGGTCTTCCCGAACACCACGGCGGGCAACACCGTAGGTGCCGCCGCCGCACCCTTGCAAGGCTGCGCACCTGCGCAGGTGTCCGGAATCACAGGCCCGGGGCTGCAAGAATGTCCGTATGCATCTCGTACCGGCCGACCGCGCGGGCCACCGCACCATCGACGGACACCGGGTCTGCGAGGCCATCGCCGCGATCGGCGACCCCGGGCACGTCCGGTCCTGGGCCGAGCGGTTCTCGCTGCTCGCCGACCCCGGTCGGCTCGCCCTGCTGCTCGCCCTGCACCGGGCCGGCCCGCTCGCCGTCACCGACCTGGCGGTCGCCACCGGCATGCGCGACCCGGCCGTGTCCCAGGCGCTGCGGCTGCTGCGCACGGCGGGCGTGGTCACCGGCGACAAGGATGGACGCGTGGTGCGCTACCGGCTGCTGGACGACGCGATGCGCCCCCTGCTGGATGCGTGCGCCGCCGCCGAGCACCACGAGCCGACCGACGCACCCGAGCACCACGAGCCCGAGCACCACGAGCCGGACCACCACGAGCCCGGACACCACGCACCCGCCGCCGCGGCCGGCTGACCCACCGTCCGGCCAACCGCCCGGGCCGGGCCCGGGTGAGTACGATCTTCGTGTGCTGATCCGCCGCAGTCCCCGGGCCTGGCCCGACGACGACCGCTGGAACACCCGGCCGGTCGAGGCCCGCGTCCTGGCGGTCGTCCGCACCCTCACGTCCGCCACCCGCGTCCTCGACGTGCTCAGCCTGCTCCGCGACCGCGACGGCATCCGCTTCTACCTCACCGTCAACCCCGGCTCCGCCTTCACCGCGGGGCTCGACGAATTCCTGCGCGCCCTGCCCGGGTTCACCGTCCTGGACTGGCCGGAGGCCACCCGGCACCGCTTCGACCTGGCCGTCGCCTGCGCCGTGCACTCCTCGATGGGCCGACTCGACGCCCCGCTGGTCGTCCTGCCGCACGGCGCCGGCTACAACCGCCTGGTGAGCCAGTCCACCGGGGACAACGTCACCGCCGCCGGCCTCTCCCGGCGCGAACTGACCTACCGCGGACAGGTGTTCGTCGACGTCCTCGGCCTCTCCCACGAGGAGCAGCTGGACCGGCTGCGGATCTCCTGCCCCGAGGCGCTGCCGCACGCACGGGTGGTCGGCGACCCGTGCTTCGACCGGATCCTGGGCAGCCTCGACGCCCGGGACGCCTACCGTGCCGCCCTCGGCGCCGTGGACGGCCGCCGACTCGTGGTGGTCAACTCCACCTGGAGCGAGCACTCGTTGTTCGGCCGCCACCCCCGGCTGCCGCTGCGACTGGTCGACCGGCTCCCCGCCGACGAGTACACGGTGGCCGTCGTCCTGCACCCGAACATCTGGGCCCGGCACGACCCGCAGGCCCTGCTCGCCGCCGCCGAACGCTCCGGACTCCGGCTCGTCCCGCCGCACCAGGGCTGGCAGGCCGCACTGGTCGCCGCCGACTGCCTGATCGGCGACCACGGCTCGGTGTCCTTCTACGGCGCCGCGCTGGAACGCCACACCCTGCTGGTCGCCACCGGCGCCGAGGAACTCGACCCGCACTCCCCCGGCTACGCCTTCGGCCAGGCCGCGCCGCCGCTCGACCCCGACGGCGACCTGCTGGCCCAGCTCGAACAGGCCGTGGCGAAGCACGACCCGGCCGCGCTGCGCCCGATCACCGACCGCTCGCTCGGCCGGCGCGGGCAGTCGGCCCGGCTGCTGCGCCCGCTGCTCTACTCCTACCTGCCACGGCTCGACGAACCGGCGGAGGAACCCCGGCTGCCGCCCTACCCCGACCCGCGACCGCTGCCGGGGAGCAACCGCGGCCCGTCCGCGTACGACGTGGAGGGGACGGTCTCGGGCACCGAGGTCGGGCTGCGGCGCTACCCCGTCGGCGCGGACCACGGGCCCACCCGCGGGATCTACGCGGTCCACGCCGAGGAACGCCGTCTCGAACTGCGCGACGTCGCCGAGGTGCTGGCCCGTACCGAGATCCGGGCCGAACTGCCCGCCGAGCGCTGGCTGGCCGATGCCTTCCGGTCCCCGGGGCTCGGCCTGGCGGTGGCCGCGCTCGGCAAGAGCCGTCACCTGCTGCGACTGCCCGCAGGCCTGCTGCTGGAGGCACACGCCGAGCGGCCGTGGGGCGCGCCGAAGCCGCTGCTCGACCCGCTGCTGCTCGGCTCGGCCGTGGCCCTCTGGCTCCAGCAGGGCGGCGACGCGCGGGCCCTGCCACAGAGCGGGCTCACCATCCGCACGGGCGAGCGCCGCATCCGGGTCACCTTCACCGCCCGGCCGTAGCCGCCCGCCCGGCTCTCGGCCGCCACCCGTCCGGCGCTCCGCTACCCGCCGAGGACGCCCGCCCGTGCCCGCAGGTCGCGCAGCCGGGCCCGGGCGCTCCCGGCCAGCTCCGCGTCGCCCAGTTCGTCCGCCAGTTCGGCGAGCAGTTCACGGGCCTGGGCCTCCTTGACCAGCTCGTCCCGCGCGGCGGCCCGGTCCGCCGCCGAGGAGACCAGCCGCACGGCCTCCTCCGGCCGCCCCAGCGCCCGGAGCGCCCGGCCCCGGACCAGCGGCAGCTTCACCAGCATCGAGCGGTCCCGCGTCTCCTCGGCCAGCGCGGTCGCCTCCTCCAGGACGGCCAGGGCCGCCGCCTCGCGGCCCGCCGCGATCAGCGCCTGACCCAGCTGGTAGCTCTGCACCACCACGCCGTGCGGGTCCCCCGCATTGGCCTCCCGGGCCCGGGTGAACAACTCCACGGCCCGCTCGGGCCGGCCGTCGGCCAGGCAGAGCAGCCCCTCGGTCTCGACCAGCACACCGGCCAGCCGCGGGTCGTCCACCAGCGCCAGCAGCTCGGTCGCGGCGGCCAACTGCTCGGCCGCCGCCGGGTACTGCCCCAGCTCGTAGTGGGCCCGGGCGAGCTGGTTGCGCATCCGGATCCCGGCGTCCGGCCGGTTGTCCCACTGCGCCGCCTCGACGCCCAGGAGGTGGGAGGCGATCCAGTCGCCGTAGTGCTTGCGGCCGTGGTAGAGCGGCCAGAGCGACTCGCAGAGCCGCCAGACCTCGCCGTGCCAGCCCTGCTCGGCGGCCGCCGTCAGGACCGCCAGCAGATCGGCCCGCTCGACCTGCAACCAGGCCATCGCCCCGACCGGGTCGGCGAAACCGGGCAGTGACTCCTCCGGGGGCTCCTGCAGCCTCAGCCGGTCACCGAGGACCGCCCGGTCGGCCACCGCGGCCCGGCCCCGGTAGTAGGCCACGATCCGCCGCAGCAGCTCATGGCGCCCCGGGTCGGTCCGCGCATGCCGCCGGGCGTGCAGCCGGACCAGGTCATGGGTCCGATAGCGCTCCTCCGGGTCCGGGGTCTCGCCCGCCACCGGGCGCAGCAGGTGGGCCCGCACCAGATCGCCCAGCGCCTCGTCGGCCCGCTCGACACCGGCCGCCTCGGCCAGCTCGGGAGTGAGGTGCCAGCCCGGGTGCACCCCCAGCAGGTGGTAGAGCCGGCGGGTGTGCGCGGGGAAGTGCGCGTACACGGCCTCGAACGGTTCGACCACGGAGCCCTCCCGGTGCTCGATCGCCGCCAGTCTGCCGCCCTCGTCCGTCAGTTCGGCCACCACCCGCTCCACCGGCAGACCGCCGCGGGTGAGCAACTCGGACCCGACCGCCTGGAGGGCCAGCGGCAGCCCGCCGCAGAGCCGCACCAGGTCGTGGAGCTGGTCGTCGGTGCCCCGCCCGGGGCCGAGCCAGCTGCGGACGAGGTCCGAACCGGCCTCCGGGAGCAGCGGTTCGACGTCGAGCAGGGTCGCGCCCGCCAGGGCCAGGCCCGGCAGCCGGGCCCGGCCGGTGACCACGACCAGCCCGGCCGTCGGGAGCAACGCCCGGACCTCCGAGGCGTGTTCGACGTTGTCGAGGAAGACCAGCAGCCCGCCCGCCGAGGTGACCGTCCGGAACAGCGCCGCCCGCTCGGGCAGGCGCTCGGGCACGAAGTCCCGGTGGACCCCGAGCGCCCGCAGGAAGCCGCCCAGGACCTCGCCCAGGTCCACGCCGCCCTGGTGGCGCACGGTGGTGAGATCCGCGTACAGCTGACCGCCGGGGAAGTCGCCGGCGTTCTGCTCGGCCCACCGCGCGACCACCTCGGTCTTGCCGACACCGCCGAGCCCGGTCAGCGCGACGACGGACGGGCGCAGCGGATCCGTCCGCTCCAGCGCGGCGGTCAGCGCGGCGAGTTCCACGCCGCGGTTGACGAACGCACCGCTGGAGGGCCGGATCTGGCGGGGCGCGCCCGCGGGCGGCGCCGGCGCCTGCACGAAGGTGTGCGCCTGCACCACGTTTCCGTGCACCGTGCCCGACACGATGTTGGCCGTCTCGTAGCCGTCCATCCGCCCGCTCCCTCCGCGCCGGACCAAGAGCCCTCGGCCCGAGAGCCCTCGGCGCATGGGGGCCGCGCCCACCCCCCGTGAATCGAAGGCTCTCAGCCTACGGTGGATCCTGAGCCCGCATCATCCCTCCCGCACCAGGCGGGCGAATCGGCGCAGTGAGCGCCCGGCCAGCGGCTCGGTGGCGGGCCGCAGCGCGCGGCCGAGCAGGCCGCCGGCCGGGGTGCGGAAGGCGCCGAGGAAGGCGAAGCGGGTGCCGTCCGGTTCCGCCCGGGCCGCCATGCCGCCGAGCAGGAACCGGCTGCGCATCAGGCACCAGCCGGGCTCCAGCTCCAGGTCGAAGCGGGCCCGCAGCCTGGTCCGGCCGATCACCAGGGCCTGCGGGCGGCCGCCCTCCCGGGGGGCGGCGAGGCGGACCTCGCGGATGTCCGGCAGCCAGCGCGGCAACCCGCCCTCCAGGTCGGCCGCGGCGGCCCAGACCTGGTCGAAGGGTGCGTCCAGCAGCGCCTCCCGGACGGCCGCGCCGGGGGTGACGGCGGCGATGACGTGCAGGCGGCGCACCGGGTCGAAGGCGGCCACCGGCCAGGGGGTCTGCGCGCTCACTGCTGCCACGCCCTTCGGAAGCTGAGTCGGGCCCGGGACAGCCGGGACTTCACGGTGCCGGCCGCCACGCCCAGCAGTTCGGCGGTGGCCCGCTCGTCCAGGCCTTCGAGGTCGCGCAGCACCAGCACGGCCCGGTGTTCGGGCGTCAGCCGGGCCAGGACGTCCTCGATGTCGGTGGCGAGCTCGGGGTCGCCCGGGCGCGGCAGCTCGGACAGGTCGGCGGGGACGCAGTGCGCCACCCTCCGGACGTGCCGGACGGCCTCGCGGACGGCGATCGAGCGCACCCAGCCGAACAGCGCGGCCGGCTCCCGGAGCTGGCGCAGCTTGCGGAAGACCGCGATCAGCGCCTCCTGGGTGGCGTCGGCGCCGTCGTCCAGCGCGATCGGGCCGCAGAGTCTGCGCACATACGGCGTGACCAGCTCCAGCAGTTCGCCGACGGCGAGCTGGTCGCCCCGCTGGGCGGCGCGGACCAGCGCGGCGACGTCCGGCTCGGCCGGGGCGGCATCGGGTTCTTCGGGACCATCCACATCCGGGTGAGAGGCGCCGACGCGGCCGGACGTTCCCTCGCTCCCGCGACTTTCGGGTGTGACGCTCGCCACGGGAACGTCCGGCCGCGCCGCCCGCTCCTGCGGGGTGACCCAGCGTCGAGAACCCCGGGAGACTCCGTGAACCGCCACCGCACCGCCGCCCTCGCCGTCGCCGCCGTGCTCGCCACCGACGGCCTGCTGCACGTCTACTGGGCCACCGGCAGCACCTGGCCCGCGCCGGACGGGACCTCGCTCTCGTACGCGGTGCTCAACGCCGAGGTGCCGTTCACCCCGCGCGTGGTGCTGCCGCTGGCCACCCTGCTGTTCTCGGGCGCGACCGTGGTGCTCGCCCGCGGCGGGCTGCTCGACGGCGTGGCCCGCCGGCTCCCCGGCGTCGTGCTGCGCTGGGGCCCGCGTGCGGTGGCCGGCGGGCTGCTCGCGCGCGGGCTGGTCGGGCTGGTCTGGGCGAGCGGGATCGGCACCGAGCCCGGATCGGCCTTCCACCGGCTCAACCTGGTGCTCTACACCCCGCTCTGCCTGGTCGGCGCGGCCGCCGCCCTGGCCGTGGCGCGCGGCCCGCGGCGCTGACCGCGCGCCGGGGCCGGGGGCGGGACCGGGGCCGGGGGCGGGACCGGGGCCGGGGGCGGGACCGGGGCCGGGACCGGGCGGGCGGACTGCCCGGCTACGCCTGCTGGCAGGCGGGGCACCAGAACAGGTTGCGCGCCGCGTGCTGCTCCGTCCGCACCTCGGTGCCGCAGACCAGGCAGGGCAGGGCGGCCCGGCGGTAGACGTAGACCTCGCCGCCGTGATCGTCCACCCGCGGGGGCCGGCCCATCGCCTCGGGAGTGTGTTCGGGGCGGACGGTGTCGATCCGGCCCGCGCCGACGCCCTCGCGCATCAGCGCGACCAGGTCGGCCCAGATGGCCTCCCACTCGGCCCGGGTGAGGTCGCGACCGGCCCGGTGCGGGCTGATGCCGTGGCGGAACAGCGCCTCGGCGCGGTACACGTTGCCGACGCCGGCCAGCACCTTCTGGTCCATCAACAGCGCGGCGACCGTCGTTCGGCTGCCGGACACCCGCCGCCAGGCCGGCTCCGGATCGGCGTCGGCGCGCAGCGGATCGGGCCCGAGCCGGGCGGCGACCGCGGCCTTCTCGGCTCCGGTGATCAGCGCACAGGTGTTCGGGCCTCGCAGGTCGGCATGCGCGTCGTCGTTCTGCAGTCGCAGCCGGACCAGGCCGACCGGCTCGGGCGCGGGGCCGTCGCCGAAGGTGAACCCGCCGTAGAGGCCGAGGTGGATGTGCACCCAGGCACCGCCCTCGAAGCCGAGGAAGAGGTGCTTGCCGATGGCCTCCGCCCCGGTCAGCACCTGGCCGTCGACGAGCGCGGCGCCGTCGGCGAACCGGCCCTGCGGGCTGCTGGCCCGGACCGGTCGGCCGCCGAAGGCCCTGGCGTTCTCGGCGGCGAGGCGGTGGATGATGTGGCCTTCCGGCACGGGCGTCGGCTCCCCCGGGTGGTCGAACAGGACACGTCCATCATCGCAGCCGGCACCGACAGGGCCCGGGGCCCGGTGGGCCGGGGCTCAGCGGACCGGGATGCCCATCAGCCGGGCCAGGATCACCCGGTCCAGCTCGGCGGCGGTGGCGGCGACGTCCAGGTGGGAGTTGTCGATGATCGGCAGCCCGGAGTTGTACCAGCCGGCCATCCGCCCGTGGATCCGCGCCACCTCCTCGTCGCTCAGCCGCCGGTTGCCGCTGCGCCGGGCGTTGCGGCTCAGGACGGAGTCGAGGCTGGGCAGCAGCACGACCGCGATCATCCCGGGGCCGATGTGCCGCTTCCAGCCGCCCAGGCCGATCGCCGGGCGGTCCGGGAAGACGGCGTCGTCGATGATGCAGGAGATGCCGTTGGCCAGGTAGTTGCGGCAGGCGAAGCCACAGGTGCGACGGGCCAGCCGGTACTGCGCCTCGGAGGCGTTGTTCCAGCCGGACTGCGGGTTGGCGAAGCCGGACTGCACCCACTCCCGGACGTCGTCGAGGCTGATGTGGGCGGTGGGCGTGGGCCGGCGCTCGGCCCAGTGCCGGGCGACGGTGGTCTTGCCGGCGCCGGCCGGGCCGATCAGCAGCACGGCGAGCGGTCCGGACGGCGTGTGCGGCTGCGGCGGGTGGGCCGGGAGCTCGACGGGCGAACCGGAGGGCAACAGGAAGTGCCCGGTGGCCCCGGCGGGAACCGGCGCGGGCGCCGCCGCGGCGGGACCGGCCGGCGGCACGGGCCGCACCGGCCCGGGCGCCGCGGCGGGAGCCATCGGCGTACCGGCCGGCTGCACGGCGGGCCGACCGCCGTACGGGGGCCGGCCGGCGGGCTCGCGCGCGGACTGGGTCGCACCGTGGCGGACGGACTGGCTCGCTGCCTGCGGTACTCCCCGGGACGCGCCCGGTGCGGCGCCGGCGGGCGACGCGGCGGTGGCGCTGCCGGGGTGCGGCGGGGCCGGCGGAGCGACGGGACGTGGGGGGACCTGTCCACCCCCGGAGTACTGCGTCACGGTCACCTCCCGACTTCTTTCAGCGGGGACACTACACGGCGGCCCCGCAGCGGGCACAGTCCGCCGCCCGGGCCCCTGACGAGGGCCGGGGTACCGGATCGGGCCGGCCGGAGCCGCGCCGATCCGGTACCCCGGGCCCGGCTGTCAGCGGGTGGTGAGCTGCCCGCCGAGGGCCCGCAGGGCCAGCTCGTACGAGCCGAGGCCGAAGCCGGCGATGGTGCCGGAGGCGACGGCGGCGATCACCGAGGTGTGCCGGAAGGTCTCCCGGGCGTACGGGTTGGAGATGTGCACCTCGATCAGCGGCGCGGTCCGCTGGGCGGCGGCGTCGCGCATCGCGTACGAGTAGTGGGTGAAGGCGCCCGGGTTGATCACCACGGGCACCTCGCCGTCGGCGGCCTCGTGCAGCCACTCCACCATCTGCTGCTCGGAGTTGGTCTCGTGCACCTCGACCTCGAAGCCGAGCTCCCGGCCGAGCGCGGTGCAGCGCTCGACCAGCCCGGCGTAGGAGGTGGCACCGTAGACGTCCGGCTCGCGGCTGCCCAGCCGGCCGAGGTTGGGGCCGTTGAGCACCATCACCCGGGTCACGAGGAGACCTCTGCGTAGGCCGCGGCCAGCAGGGACGGGTCGGGGCCCTCCAGCATGGAGGTCCGGCCGAGGCCGTCCAGGACGATGAAGCGCAGCAGGTCGCCGCGTGACTTCTTGTCGATCTTCATGGCGTCCAGCAGCTTCGGCCAGGCGTCCGCGCGGTAGCTCAGCGGCAGGCCGACCGAGGCCAGGACGGTGCGGTGCCGGTCGGCCGTCTTGTCGTCCAACCGGCCGGCCAGGCGGCCGAGTTCGGCGGCGAAGACCATACCGATGGAGATCGCGGCACCGTGCCGCCACTTGTAGCGCTCGTTGCGCTCGATGGCGTGGCCGAGGGTGTGCCCGTAGTTGAGGATCTCGCGGCGGCCGGACTCCTTGAGGTCCCCGGAGACCACGTCGGCCTTGACCTGGACGGCCCGCCGGATCAGCTCGACGGTGTGCGGCCCGGCCGGGCTCCTGGCACCCTCCGGGTCCGCCTCGATCAGGTCGAGGATGGCCGGGTCGGCGATGAAGCCGCACTTGATGACCTCGGCGAGGCCGGAGACGTAGTCGTGCTTGGGCACCGTCTCCAGGGTGTCGAGGTCGGCCAGCACGCCGACCGGCGGGTGGAAGGAGCCCACCATGTTCTTGCCCTCGGCGATGTTGATGCCGGTCTTGCCGCCCACCGCCGCGTCGACCATGCCGAGCAGTGTGGTGGGCATGGCGACCCAGCGCACCCCGCGCAGCCAGGTGGCGGCCACGAAGCCGGCCAGGTCGGTGGTGGTGCCGCCGCCGAGGCCGACGATCACGTCGCTGCGGGTGAAACCGGTCTGACCGAGCACCGACCAGCAGTACGCGGCGACCTCGGCGCTCTTGGCGTCCTCGGCGTTGGGCACCTGGAGGACGATCGCCTCGTAGCCCTCGCCGAGCAGGTCCTCGCGGATGGCGTCGGCGGTGGCGGCCAGCCCTTCGGGGTGGATCAGCGCGACCCGCTTGGCCCGGGGCCCGATCAGCGGCCCCAGCTCGCCGAGCAGTCGGTGTCCGATCAGCACGTCGTACGGGTCGTGGCCGGCATTGCCACCGACGTGAATCCTGACGATGTCACTCATGGGGGGTCTTCAGCTCCAGTGCTTCCATTACGGCGTCCACGACCTGCCCGGGGGTGCGGCCCGCGGTGTCGACGACGGCGGTGGCCACCTCCAGGTACAGGGGCCGACGCGCCTCCATCAACTCTCGCCAACGCGCCCGGGGGTTGACCGCCAGCAGCGGACGCGGCGCGTCCAGCCCCACCCGCCGGACCGCGTCCGCGAGCGGCACCTCCAGGAACACCACCGGCAGATCACGCAGCAGCGCCCGGGTCGCCTCGGCCATCACCGCACCGCCGCCGAGCGCCAGCACACCCTCGTGGCCCTGTGCGGCGCTGCGCACGGCGGCCGCCTCCAGCTCGCGGAAGTGCGGCTCGCCCTCGTCGACGAAGATCTCCGGAATCGGCTTGCCCGCCGACTGCTCGACATCGGCGTCGGTGTCCCGGAACCCGACACCCAGGCGCTCGGCGAGGTCCCGCCCGACGGTGGACTTGCCACTGCCGGGCGGACCGACCAGCACCACCAGGGGCGCGGTCATCGGACGATCAGGTTGTCCAGGTACCCCTGGACGTTGCGCCGGGTCTCGGACACGTGGTCGCCACCGAACTTCTCGCTCACCGCGTCCGCCAGCAC
>NZ_JBFAJO010000133.1:0-11842 GCF_040655255.1 Kitasatospora sp. NPDC050463 | reverse complement strand
CGCGCACATCGTCGACGGTGTGTGACGAGCCCTCGGCCGCCCGTACCGGAAGTGCCGGGCGGCCACCCACCCCCGGGTGGTCCGCACCACAGCCCTCACTCGCCGCCGGCCGGTCAGCGCTCTCCGTGACGGAAGCAGGTCGGAATGAGCCCCACAGGTGGCGGAGCGAGGGTCTTGCGCGGCGCACCGTCGGCAACGGTGGGCGCTCCGCCAGGCCATGACGGGCCGGTCCACCGTGCGGGATCTCTGCTGCCCGGGACGGTGGACCGGCCGAGTCATTCGCCCCCGGGGCCGGGCCGGTGGGCGTTCGGTGCGGCGGCGCGCTGCTCGCGGTGATCCGTGGTCCGGCGGCCGGGCGGGGCGTCAGCCCGGCGGTGCCGGGGTTCGGCTACCAGTAGCCCTCGCAGGAGTAGGAGGTGGAGTAGAGGAGGTCGCCGACGCACACCCGCGCCTGGTAGGAGCCGCCGTCGTAGTACCAGTAGGTGGTGTCGCTGGCGGTGTGGATGTCGGAGATCCGTTGCCAGGGCGCGGTGGGGGAAGACCGTCGTTCCAGCCATCCCTTGCAGACGGTGCCCCTGGTGCTGGTGCCGAGCTTGAACGCGCCGCGCACGTGGGCTTCGTTGGTGCCGACCTCGTGTCCGGAGTCGAGCCAGCCTTCGCAGCCGACGAAACTCTGGTAGGTCCGCCACTGGTCGAAAACGATGACCCCCTGGGCGGAGGCGGAGGTCGTTCCGGCGGCGACGGCGCCGGCCATCACCGCCGACGCCGCGAGCAGCTTGAACGTGGTGCGCTTGGTCATCCCTGTCCTCTATCCACGAAGTGGTCCCGGCGAGGCGGCGACAGCGGCGGGCCTGGGCGGATCCCGCGCTCAGGCGGGCGACAGGCCCGGTCCGCCTCCTCCCCGGAACAGATGTACCGGTGTGCTGGCGCCACCGGATCTTCCGTGTGCATGGGCGATTCTTCCGTCGGCCGCAGCGGCCGTCATCGGCATCCAGCGCAGGAAGCCTTGGCGCTCGACGCACGGGGAAGCCGCGGTGGCGTCGTGCGCTTCGGCCTCACGGCAGGCCCCCACGGCAGGCCCCATGACCGGCCGTCAGGTCCCTCCGCCGGCGTGGGCGGCGAGTGCGGAACGCCGGTGCTCGCCCGGGGTCGTGCCGTAGGCGGCACGGAAGGCCCGGCTGAAGCCGTCGGGGCTGTCCATTCCCCACCGCATCCCGATGTCGCGGACGGTGACGTGCCGCAGGGACGGGTCGGCGAGGTCCGCGTGACAGCGCTCCAGCCGGCGGCGCCGGATCGAGGCGGACACCGTCTCGTCACGATCACGGAAGAGGTGGTGCAGCAGCCTGACCGAGATGTGGTGGTGGGCGGCGACGGCGGCCGGGCCGAGTCCGGGATCGGCCAGGTTGTCCTGGAGGAAGACGTCGATGCGGGCCAGCAACACCTGCTGGCGCGCTTCGGGAGGCAGCCGAGCCGCCGCGTCGGCCTGTTCGGCGAGGAAGCCCGCAGCGAGGTCCAGACTGGTCACGCCGAGCCGGGCGCCGTCCTGTTCGGTCAGACCGTGGGCCTCCCGGGCCACCGAGAGCAGGTACTGCGCCAGGATCCGGCCCATGCCGGCGGCCGCGGGCAGCGTGCGGGCGAGCAGGCCGCCGACCTTGGCCTCGGGCACGGGGACCAGCGCCCTCGGCAGGTGCAGCACGACCGCACGCGACGACCCGCCGTCCGGCCCGCCCGCCGCCAGGCCGCGGTAGGGGCGCGAGGACGACCAGATCGCGAAGTCGCCTGCGCCCAGGTGGGCTTCACTGCGGTCCTGCGACACCGCCATGGACCCGCTGAGGATCAGGGCCAGTTCGTACGTCTCCGGATCCCCTTGACGCACCAGCGTCGCCGTCCGGTCGGATCGCAGTTGCGGAAAGGACATCGTCGTCAGATGCGTGCACCCCAATGGCAGGGAGCCGATACTCCCCTCGAAACCGGCGGCCTCGGTGGTGATGTGCACGGGTGTCACTCCTCGGCCGACGGCCTCGCGCCAGCACTCGAACTGCTGATCCGGCGGTAGTCCCGCCGTGTCGAAATGTGTGTACACCATGAGCTCCCCCTGGCTGGGAAACCTTCGCGTACACCCAGCGTGTTCGGGGCGGCGGACGCCGTGCAATGCGCGCCCGGGAAGATGGCCGGGGCACCGCGCGAAATGGCCGACGGCGGGGTCGCCCCTACCGTGTGCCCCGGTGAGGCGCGGCCCGCGGCCCGCTCAGCCGAGGAAGGCGCGCAGCAGCGCGGCGGTCGCCTCCAGGTGCTCCTCGGTGGCCCGGCGGGCGGCCGCGGCGTCGCCGGCCAGGATGGCCCGGGTCATCGCCCGGTGCTGGTCGGAGGCGTGGTCGATGTTTCGGCCGAGCATGGGGATGGCGTTGAGCAGGTCGTTGAGCCGGATCCGGGCCTCGGCGATGCCGGCGGCGAGTGAGGGGGAGCCGGTGAGTTCGCCGATCGCCAGGTGGAAGCGGGAGTCGCACTGCCGGTACTCGTCGGGGCTGGCGCCGTCCGCGTCGGCGAGCCGCTGTCGCAGGTAGGTCTGCTGGCTCTCGGTCAGTTCGCGGCGGGCGGCGAGTTCGGCCGCGCCGACCTCCAGGACCAGGCGCAGGGTGAGCGCGTCCTCCAGCTCCGCGCCGAGGTCCCGGGCGGCGCGGCGCAGCTCGCCGACGTCGGGTGCGGGTAGTCGGTAGGTGACGAACGTGCCGCCGTAGCGGCCGCGGCGGGCCTCGACCCAGCCGGCCTGCTGGAGCGAGCGCAGGGCCTCGCGCAGGGTCTCGCGGCTGACGTTCAGTCGGACGGCGAGATCACGTTCGGCGGGGAGCCGGTCACCGTGGCCGACCACGCCGAGCTTGATCGCCTGGAGGATCCGCTCGACGGTCTCCTCGAAGGCGTTGCCGGTGCGGACGGGTCGGAAGACGCTGTCGAGCTGCCGGTCCACCTGTGCCTCCACGGGGTGATCGTACCCGGGGGCGGGTGGAAGCCGGTCGGGGGAGTGCTCTTGACGCCGGGGCGGCCGCGGGTGAACGATGCTGCACACGGCTCTAATGGTCTGCTTTCGGGCCATTGGAGCGCAAGGGTGGCGCACCACGACGACGTGGGCGCCCGTGCCGGTCCCCGCCTCATTCCCCAGGGGTGCGCATGACATCCGAAGAACAGGTCGGCTCCAGCCCGGCCGAGCAGCCTGCCAGAGCAGTGTTTCCCGCCGATTCCAAGACCGTTTCCGCCACGGCGCCCGCCTCCGCGGCCCCCGCACTCGCCACGTCCGCCGCCCCCACGCCCGCCTCCGCATCCGCCGCCCCCGCGCTGCTGTCCCCGGACGAACAGCGGCTGCGCGAGCTCGGCTACACCCAGGAGCTGGCCCGCTCGATGTCGGGCTTCTCCAACTTCGCGGTCTCCTTCTCCATCGTCTCGATCCTCTCCGGGTGCCTCACGCTCTACGGAATGGGCATGAACACCGGCGGCCCCGCCATGATCATCTGGGGCTGGCCGCTGGTCGGGCTGATGACCCTCTGCGTCGGCCTCGGGATGGCGGAGATCTGTTCCAGCTACCCGACCGCGGGCGGGCTCTACTACTGGGCCGCCCAACTGGCCCGCCGCAAGGGGCCCGCCGCCTCCTGGTTCACCGGCTGGTTCAACTTCATGGGCCAGGTGGCCGTCACGGCGGGTGTCGACTACGGGGCGGCCTTCTTCACCAACGCCTTCCTCGACCTCCAGTTCGGGTTCGCCGCCACGACCGGCCACACCGTGGAGATCTTCGCGGTGATCCTGCTGCTGCACGGGCTGCTCAACACCCGGGGCGTCAAGCTGGTGGCCCTGTTCAACACGGTGAGCGTCTGGTGGCACCTGGTGGGCGTGGCGGTGATCGTCGGCGCGCTGGCCCTGCTGCCCAGCCACCACGCCCCGGCATCCTTCGTCTTCACCGAGTTCGTCAACAACACCGGCTTCCGGAACGGCTTCTACGTCGGCATGCTCGGTCTGCTGCTCGCCCAGTACACCCTGACCGGCTACGACGCCTCCGCGCACATGACCGAGGAGACCCACGACGCCGCCCGCTCCGGTCCGCGCGGGATCGTCAACGCCATCGTGGTCTCCCTGGTGGCCGGCTGGATCCTCCTGCTCGGCATCACCTTCGCGATCCAGGACTACGCGGGGGCGCTCGGCAGCTCCACCGGCGTCCCGCCCGCGCAGATCTTCATCGACGCCATCGGCCCGACCGGAGCCAAGCTGCTCCTGCTGATCGTGATCGGCGCCCAGTTCTTCTGCGGGATGGCCTCGGTCACCGCCAACTCCCGGATGATCTACGCCTTCTCACGGGACGGCGCACTGCCCGGCTCCCGACTCTGGCACCGGATCGACCCCCGCACCCAGACCCCCACCAACGCCGTCTGGCTGGCCACCGGCGGCGCCCTGCTCCTCGGCCTGCCCGCTCTGTGGAACACCACCGCCTACACCGCCGTCACCTCGATCTCGGTGATCGGCCTCTACCTCTCCTACGTGATCCCGGTGTTCCTGCGGCTGCGGCAAGGCCGGGCGTTCCCCCGGGGCCCCTGGCACCTCGGCCGCTGGAGCGGCGTCATCGGCAGCGTCGCGGTCGGCTGGACGGCCGTGATCACCGTGCTGTTCATGCTGCCGACCGCCAGCCCGGTGACGGCCGCCGGCTTCAACTACACCCCCGTGGCGGTCGCCGTGGTGTTCGGGTTCGCCGGCCTCTGGTGGCTGGCCTCCGCCCGGCACTGGTTCACCGGCCCCCGGATCCAGGACACCCCCGTGACCGGCAGCCAGGAACTGCCGGTCGGGGGGAACTCCCCGGCCGACGAATTGGAGACCTCATGACCGCGTCCCGGCTCACCCTCGACCGGCTGGAAGCGCTGGTCGCCGACGGCAGTGTCGACACCGTCGTGCTAGCCATGACCGACATGCAGGGCCGTCTGCAGGGCAAGCGGATCGCCGCCGAGTACTTCCTCACCGACGTCGTCCCCAATTCGGCCGAGGGCTGTGGGTACCTGCTCGCCGTCGACATCGACATGAACACCGTGGACGGCTACCGGATCTCGTCCTGGGACAGCGGGTACGGGGACCTCGTCCTCACCCCCGACCTCACCACCCTGCGGGCGGTGCCCTGGCACCCCGCCACCGTCATGGTCCAGTGCGACGTGCACCACCACGACGGCAGGCCGGTCAGCGTCTCCCCGCGGCAGATCCTGCGGCGCCAGCTGGACCGGCTGGCCGAGCACGGCTGGCACGCCTACGTCGGCACCGAGCTGGAGTTCATCGTCTTCCGGGACAGCTATGAGCAGGCCTGGGACAAGGACTACCACGGGCTCACCCCGGTCAACCAGTACAACGTCGACTACTCCATCCTCGGAACCTCCCGGATCGAGCCGCTGTTGCGCCGGCTGCGCAACAGCATGGCGGGCGCCGGGCTCACGGTGGAGTCCGCCAAGGGGGAGTGCAACCCCGGCCAGCACGAGATCGCCTTCAAGTACGGCGAGGCGCTCACCACCTGCGACGACCACGCCGTCTACAAGACGGGCGCCAAGGAGATCGCCGCGCAGGAGGGGGTCAGCCTCACCTTCATGGCCAAGTACAACGAGCGCGAGGGCAACTCCTGCCACATCCACCTCAGCCTGCGCGACGACCAGGGCCGGCCGGTGATGCCGGGCGACGGCCCGCACGGGTTCTCCCGCACCATGGAGCACTTCCTGGCCGGCCAGCTCGCCTGCCTGGCCGACTTCTCGCTGCTGCTCGCCCCCACCGTGAACGCCTACAAACGGTACGTGCCGGGCAGCTTCGCCCCGACCGCCATCGCCTGGGGCCGCGACAACCGCACCTGCGCACTGCGGGTGGTCGGCCACGGCCCCTCGCTGAGGTTCGAGAACCGGGTCCCCGGCGGGGACGTCAACCCGTACCTCGCGGTCGCCGCGCTGATCGCGGCCGGCCTGCACGGGATCGAGCACCGGCTGCCACTGGAAGCGGAGTTCACCGGCAACGCCTACGCCTCCGAGGCGCCCCGGGTGCCGTCCGGGCTGCGCGACGCGATCGACGCGTTCGAGCGCAGCAAGCCCGCCGCCGAGGCCTTCGGCACCGACGTCGTCGAGCACTACACCCACGCCGGCCGGACCGAACTGGCCGCCTACGAAGCGGCGGTGACCGACTGGGAGCGGCGCCGCGGATTCGAGCGGCTGTGACCGCGCGCCCGCTGATCGGCATCACCAGCTACCTGGACGAGGCGGCCTGGGGCGTCTGGCGGCAGAGTGCCGCCGTCCTGCCGCAGACCTACCTCGACGCCGTCTCCCGGGCCGGGGCCACCGCCGTCCTGCTCCCGCCCCAGCCCGGCGGCGTCGAACGGCTGATCGGTGCGCTCGACGGCCTGCTGCTCGCGGGGGGCGCCGACATCGACCCCGCCCGCTACGGAGCCGACCCCCACCCCCGCACCGGCCGCCCCCGACCGCAGCGGGACAGCTGGGAACTGGCGCTCCTGGCGGCGGCGCTCGACCGCGACCTGCCGGTCCTCGGCGTCTGCCGCGGCCTGCAACTGCTCAACGTCGCACTCGGCGGCGACCTGGTCCAGCACCTGCCGGACGAGAGCCACCAGACCCTGCCGGCCGGCTACGTCCGCCAGGAGGTGGCGATCCGGCCCGACAGCGTGCTCGGCGGGATCCTCGGGCCCACGGCGAAGGTCTCCTGCTACCACCACCAGGCGGTCGGCCGCACCGGCTCCGGTCTGCGGGCCACCGCCCGGAGCGCCGACGGGACCGTCGAGGCGCTCGAACTGCCCGGCCGGTCCTTCACCGTGGCCGTCCAGTGGCACCCCGAGACCGACCCGGACGACCCTCGCCTGTTCGAGGCGTTCACCGCGGCCAGCCGCAAGGAGGCAGCCAGATGACCGAACCCGACGTCCACCAGGTGATCAACCCGGCCACCGAGGAGGTGATCACCACCGTCGAACTGGCCTCGCTCGCCGAGACCGACGCCGCGATCGCACGGGCCCAGGCCGCCTTCGAAACCTGGCGCAGGGTCGCCCCCGCCGACCGGGCCCGGCTGCTGCGCGCCTTCGCCGCCGCCGTCGACGCCGACCGGGAGCACCTGGCGGCCCTGGAGGTCGCCAACGCCGGGCACACCGTGGGCAACGCCCGCTGGGAGGCCGGCAACGCCCGGGACGTGATCGAGTACTACGCCGCCGCCCCCGAGCGGCTGTTCGGCCGGCAGATCCCGGTCGCCGGCGGCCTGGACATCACCTTCCAGGAACCGCTCGGCGTGGTCGGCGTCATCGTGCCGTGGAACTTCCCGATGCCGATCGCCGCCTGGGCCCTGGCCCCGGCACTCGCGGCCGGCAACACCGTCATCGTCAAACCGGCCGAGCTCACCCCGCTCAGCGCGCTGCGCCTGGGTGAACTCGCCCTGCGGGCGGGCCTGCCCGAGGGCGTCCTGCAGGTCCTGCCGGGGCGCGGCCCGGTGGTCGGACAGCGCTTCGTCACCCACCCCGCCGTCCGCAAGGTGGTCTTCACCGGGTCCACCGCCGTCGGCCGGGCCGTGATGGCGGGCTGCGCGGCCCAGGTCAAGCCGGTCACCCTCGAACTCGGCGGCAAGAGCGCCAACATCGTCTTCGCCGACGCGGACCTGGCCAGGGCCGCCGCCACCGCGCCGTACGCGGTCTTCGACAACGCGGGACAGGACTGCTGCGCCCGCTCGCGGATCCTGGTCGAGGAGTCCGTGTACGACGACTTCATGGCGCTGCTGGAGGTCGCCGTGCGCGGGGTGCGGGTCGGCGACCCGGCCGACGAGAAGACCGAGATGGGGCCGCTGATCTCGGCCGCGCACCTGGCCCGGGTGGCGTCGTACGTCCCCGACGAATCGCCGGTCGTGTTCCGCGGCAGTGCCCCCGCCGGCCCCGGCTTCTGGTACCCGCCGACCGTGTTGGCACCCGTGCGGCACGACGACCGGGCCTTCACCGAGGAGATCTTCGGGCCGGTGGTGGCCGTGGTCCCGTTCCGCGGCGAGGAGGAGGCGGTACGGATCGCCAACTCCACCGAGTACGGCCTGTCCGGTTCGATCTGGACCGGGGACGTCGGCCGGGCGCTGCGCGTCTCCCGCGCGGTGGAGGCGGGCAACCTGTCCGTCAACTCGCACTCCTCGGTGCGCTATTCGACCCCGTTCGGCGGGTTCAAGCAGTCCGGTCTGGGCCGTGAGCTCGGCCCGGACGCCCTCGATGCCTTCACTCAGACCAAGAACGTCTTCATCTCCACGGAGGAACGATGAGCACGACCGAGCGACTCGACGGCCGGGTGGCGGTCATCACCGGCGCGGGCAGCGGTATCGGCCTGGCCACCGCCAGGCGGTTCGCCGCCGAAGGCGCCAAGGTGGTCTGCGTCGACCTCGACGAGGAGTCCGGCAGCAAGGCGGCCAACGAGGTCGGCGGCCTGTTCGTCCGGGCCGACGTGACCGACAAGGACGCGGTCGAGGCCATGTACCAGCAGGCCGTCGACCACTACGGCCGGCTGGACATCGCCTTCAACAACGCCGGGATCTCGCCGCCGGACGACGACTCCATCCTGACCACCGGACTCGACGCCTGGCGGCGGGTCCAGGAGGTCAACCTCACCAGCGTCTACCTGTGCTGCAAGTACGCCATCCCGCACATGCGGCGCCAGGGCAAGGGCTCGATCATCAACACCGCCTCGTTCGTCGCGGTGATGGGCGCGGCCACCTCGCAGATCTCCTACAGCGCCTCCAAGGGCGGGGTGCTGGCGATGTCCCGCGAGCTGGGTGTGCAGTTCGCCCGGGAGGGCATCCGGGTCAACGCGCTCTGCCCCGGGCCGGTCAACACCCCGCTGCTGCAGGAACTGTTCGCCAAGGACCCGGAGCGGGCCGCCCGCCGGCTGGTGCACATCCCCCTCGGCCGGTTCGCCGAACCGCAGGAGATCGCGGCCGCCGTCGCCTTCCTGGCCAGCGACGACTCCTCGTTCATGACCGCCAACACCTTCCTGGTGGACGGCGGCATCTCGGGCGCGTACGTCACCCCGGAGTGGCAGTAGCCCCGGTCTCGCGGTGTCCGGCCCGGGACCGCGTGACCCGACGCCGCTGAGCCGCCCTTCACGAGGGAGCGCGACCAGCGCGCTCGTGGAGGGCGGCCGCCCTTCAGCCTTCGGCCGCTCGGACCGCGGAGGTGTGGCCGGCGGGCGGCTCCCGGCCCAGCGTGTGCCGCCGGGCCCAGTAAGCGGCGGAGATCCGGGCCAGCAGCCGGGCGGCCGGGTCGTCGACCGCGTGCCCGGTGGCGAGCGGGCCGGTGTAGCAGACGGCGATGCTGTAGGGCGGCGCGTCCTGCGGGTACACGATGCCGCCACTGTGCCGGACCCCGGGGAGCCAGCCGTTCTTGAAGGCCACCCGGGTGCCGGGCGGCAGGCCGGCGGCGAGGTCGACCCGGTGCGCGTTGGCGGCCAGCACGTCGAGCAGCTCCGGCTGGAGCCGTCGCAGCAGCCGGGCCAGGTCGGCGGCGGTCACCACGTTGACGATCCCCGCCGCCTGCGCGCCGAGGTCGTCGATGCCGCGCCGGGTGGCGCTGTGCCTGGCCCGTGCCAGGCGCCAGACCTCGGCGACCGCGTCCAGCCCGACGTGGGCGAGGCAGAGGTTGGTGGCGAGGTTCGACGAGTGGACGATCATGCGCTCGGACAGCCACCGCAGGGTGCGCTCCGTTCCCAGCGCCTGCCACGGCGCAGGATCGTCGTCCCGCTCCCGGACGACGGCGAACCGGGGCCCGTACGTCGCCGAGGCGAACGAGTTGTCCACCGGCACGGGGGTGTCGAGGTCCCGTCCGCTGCGGTGCAGGGCCGCGAGGACGGCCACCTTCATCGTGCTGGCCGCGAGGTGGGGCGTGTCGGGGTTCAGCGTCCGCGCCGGCGCCGCGCCGAGCGGGGCCACGTGCACCGACAGCACGCTCGCGCCGGGCGGCAGATTCACGGCAGAAGGCGCCTGGCCCACGCGTGGTGGCACCTCTTCGCGCACCGCCGCACCTCCACTCCTCCACTCGGGGATCCCGGCAGGGTCCAGTCAGGCAGCCGCCCGGCGCGGGCAGCAGGGCGCATCCACGGCGCATCGCAGCACCGGCCGGACGAGTCCGGCGATCTTCCGCATCCCTCCGTGCCCGCAGGGGCCGAGGCCGACAACCGTTCCCGGCGGACCGCCCGCGGGGCCCACCCGACGTGCCCCACCGGCGGCCGGCCGCCGAGACGTCAGATCAGGGCGGCCGCCAGGAGAGCGGCGGTCCTGGCGAGCAGTGGTTCGTCCGCCGGGGCGTCGGCGTCCCGCTTGGTGGAGAGGACGGCCAGGACGACGGGCGTCCGGTCCCCGCTCCAGGCGATGCCCACGTCGTTGGTGGTGCCGTACTCGCCGGTGCCGGTCTTGTCCGCGAGGGTCCAGCCCTCGGGGAGTCCGGCGCGCAGGCGGGCGGCACCGGTGGTGTTGCCGAGCAGCCAGGTGGTCAGCCGCTGCCGGTCCCGTGGCCCGAGCGCGGCGCCGAGGACCAGCTTCTGGTGGCTCCGGCCGATGGCGGCCGGGCTGGTGGTGTCCGTCGCCCGCCCCGGTTCGGCGGAGTTGAGCTCGGGCTCCCAGCGGTCGAGCCGCGTCAGGTGGTCGCCGATGGACCGACAGAAGCGGGTGATCGCCGAGGGGCCGCCGAGCTCGCGGAGCAGGAGGTTGTCCGCGGCGTTGTCGCTGTGGCCGATGGCGGCGGCGCACAGCTCGGCGACGGTCATGCCGTTCGCGAGGTGCTCGGGCGTGCCCGTGATCGGGGCGTAGCCCGCGTCCGTGACGTCCTTCGCGGTGTACCGGATCCGCCGGGCGAGGAACTCGCCGTCCCGGTCGAGGTCCCGCAGGACGGCGGCGGCGGTGAGCGTCTTGTGCACCGAGCAGATCGGGAAGCGCTCGTCGGCGCGGTACGCCACGCTCCGGCCGGTCACCGTGTTCCGCGCGAACACCCCCAGCCGGGCGCCGTGTTCGCGCTCCAGGTCGGCCAAGGCCCGGGAGATCGGGGCTCCCCCCGGTGACGCGCCGCCGGCCGCGTGGGCCGGGCCGCCCGTGGACACGGCCGAGGCCAGTACGGCCCCGGCGCCGAGGGCCAGCACCGCGCGGCGGTTCGGGCGCCCTGCGAAGGTCCTCACGATCGCCTTCTCCTCTGTTCGACGTGTCGACGTGATTCAAACGTGTGCGGACAGTATGGGCCCGGATGTGAGGCGAAGTCAGGTTTCGGCGAGGCGGGGCCGTCCGACCCGCTGATCGAGGAGGTGTCGAGGGTCGTGGCGGGAGAGGTCGCTGCCGGTGTCGCCGTCTCGTTCGTGGAGCCCGGTCCCGGTGGGCTCGTCCAGATGTGGCCCCGCCGTGGGGCCGCCGCTCGGCTCCGCGCCGCTTACTCTTCTGGACATCATATGCAGGTAGCCGATATATGTAGCTGCATGACACAACGCTCCGCGCGACAGCCGACCCTGCCCCGGCCTGCCGCCCTCGAAGAGCGCCGGAACGGCGCCCGGGAAACCGCAGAACCCTCCGCCCTCGTGAACGGCCCCTCGGGCCTGCCGGGCCGGGTGGCCCGGTGGTTCGAGCAGGCCCGTGGGCGGCGCTGGTTCTGGCCGGCCGCGCTGGCGGCCGGGTACGCCGTGGAGGTGCTCTTCCGGCTCGTCCTCGTCCGGCACCTGAGCTACCCCTCGGTGCACCCGGACGAGGACTCCTACCTGGTGCTGGCCCGCGTGCTGGCCGGCCGGCCGACCACCGAGATGCCGGTCGGCGTGGTGATCCCGGGCGGCTACCCGCTGCTGATCTCGCC
>NZ_JBFAJO010000132.1:0-11965 GCF_040655255.1 Kitasatospora sp. NPDC050463 | reverse complement strand
CAAGTAACACCCCCGCCCCCACCAGGGCCACCACGACAACGCCGCTGCACCCGACCGATCACCCGATCCGGCCCGGTACAGCGGCGTCGCGGCATCCCCCGACCGATCCAGCAGCCGATCCCGGCGGCCTGGAGCGGCCGGAGGCCAGCGGCCCGGCCGCGACGGTGTCCCCCGCGCTGCGCAGCACGGGGGACACCGGCCGGGGTCACCGGCCTGGATCACCGGGGGTGCTCCCGCACCGCGCCCGGCGCCACACGGTCACCGCATCATGTAGACGCTGTCCATGAATTCGATGATCTGCCGGTCCGTCAGCCGGTTGCCGTCACGGTGGCCCATGGCCAGGTCGGCCTCGCTGATCATGCCGACCAGCCGCTCGCCGTCGATCACCGGAATGCGCCGGATCTGGTGCTGCTCCATCTTCTTCAGCACCGTCTCCATGGCGTCGTCGGCGCGGACGCAGTGCAGGTGCCCGGCCAGCTCCATGGCCGTCATGTCCGCCGGGTCCTTGCCCTCGGCGATACATCGCAGCACGATGTCGCGGTCGGTGATGATGCCCTTCAGCTTCTGGTCGTCGCCGCAGATCGGGAGAGCGCCGACGTTCATGTCGCGCATCATCATGGCGGCCTCGGCGAGCGTCTGGTCGCCGCGGATGCACTGGGCACCGGTGTGCATGATCTCTCGGGCAGTGGTCACTGGGACTCCTTCGCAGGTCTTCCCCCCGAGTACCGGGTGTTCCGGTGCGCTCACCATAAGCAACAGCTCGCCCGCTCGCGAGCCCGCACGGCGGCCCCCGGCCCGGCCGGGGCCGATACTGGGAGCGTGACGCAGCGGGATCTCCCCGAGCTGGTCGACGAGGCCGTGCGGGCCCGGCCCGCGGCGGCGTTGCGGCCGTACGTGGCCTGGTACTCCGGCTACCGCCAACGCGGCCTGGCGCCCGCCGTGCACCGGGGCCTGCCGTCCCCGTACCTGACCTTCATCCTCACCCTGGACGAGCCGCTGACCGTCGCCGGGCACCCGGATCCGGCCCAGCCGGGCGGCGACTACGCCACCCTGCTCGGCGGGCTGCACACCTCGCCCGCCCTGATCACCCACGACGGGCGGCAGTCAGGCGTCCAGATCGCCGTCCATCCGCTGGCCGCCCGGGCGCTGCTCGGCCTGCCGGCCGGGGAGCTGGCGGGCGCGGACGTACCGGCGGACGCCGTGCTGGGGCGGGCGAGCGGGCGGCTCCAGGAGGAGCTCCAGCAGGCGGCCGACTGGCCGGAGCGGTTCGCCGCCCTGGACGGTGCGCTGCTGCGGGCCGCGCACCCCTCGGGGCGGGTGCCGCCGGAGCTCGTCCGCGCCTGGCGGGAGCTGCGGCGCAGCGGCGGGTCCCTCTCGGTGGCGGCGCTGGCGCAGGACACCGGGTGGAGCAGCCGGCACCTGCAGGAGCGGTTCCGCCGCGAGACCGGGCTCACCCCGAAGGCCGCCGCCCGGGTGATCCGGTTCGACCGGGCCCGGCGGCTGCTGGCCGCTCCCGGGCCGGCGCCCCGGCTCGCGGAGCTGGCGGTGCGCTGCGGCTACTTCGACCAGGCCCACCTGGCCCGCGAGTTCCGTGCGCTGGCGGGGTGCGCGCCGAGCGTGTGGCTGGCCGAGGAGGGCCCGGACGCGGCGAAGTTCCGAAACGTCCAAGGCGGGCCGGCGGTGGCGGCGCCAGAGTGGGAGTCCTGAGAGCGACCCGGACCGCCCCGAGGAGGCAGATCGCCATGAACAGCAGGACTCCCGCTCCGCAGGTCTGGCCCAGTCTGCGGGCCCGTGACGCCCGCGCCCTGATCCGGTTCCTGGTGGACGCCTTCGGCTTCGAGGAGGTCGTCGCGTACGGCGAGGGCGAGTTCGTCGCCCATGCCGAACTGGCCTGGCCGGAGGGCGGTGGCGTGATGCTGGGCTCCGACCGGCCGGACGCCGAGGGCGCCGAGCCCTGGCCCGGGCGGCCCGGCACCTTCACCGGGTACGTGGTCACGGCGGAGCCGGACGCGGTGCACGCGCGTGCCGTCGCCGCCGGGGCGCGGATCACCAAGGAGCCGTTCGAGACCGAGTACGGGTCGCGGGACTTCGCGGCCGCCGACCCGGAGGGCAATCACTGGTACTTCGGCACCTACCCGGGCGCACCGCGCCCGTCGGCCGGCTGAGGCCGAGGCGGGGGGCGCGGCGGCGTCGGCGGGGGCCCGGACGGGCGCCGCTCGCGCCGTAGCGGGCGCCCGGGCAGACTGACTGCGCGGGCCCGGCGAGCAGGCGCGCGGGCCCGGCGCGGTTCGGCCCTGTCCGGCCGATCCTGCCGGGCCCGCGATCGACCGGACAGGACCTCGGAGGCGGCCATGCCGCAGATGGTGGTGGACGGGCGCGCGATCGCCCTCTCACACCTGGACAAGGTGTACTACCCGCGCACCGGCGCGCTCAAGGGTGACGTGCTGCGCTACTACGCGGCCGTGCACACCGTGCTGCTGCCGCATCTGCGCGACCGACCGGTCTCCTTCCTGCGCTGCCCCGAGGGCGTCGAGGGCGAGGCGTTCATCGCCAAGAACCCGCCGGCCGGGACGCCCGACTGGGTCCGCACGGTGGAGGTGCCGAGCACGAGCGGGGACCTGCGGCAGGTGGTGCTGGAGGACGGTGCGGCGCTGCTCTGGGCGGCCAACCTGGGTTGCCTGGAGCTGCACGTGCCGCAGTGGCACGCCGCCGCGCCCGGGCTGGCGGACCGGCTGGTGCTGGACCTCGACCCGGGCGAGGGCGCGACCGTGCTGACCTGCCGGACGGTGGCCGGGCTGCTGCGCGAGCGGCTGGCGGCGGACGGCCTCGACAGCTGGGTGAAGACCTCCGGCTCCAAGGGCCTGCACCTGCTGGTGCCGCTGGAGCCGACACCGAGTGCGAAGGTCTCCGCCTACGCCAAGGCCCTCGCGGCCGCGCTGGAGGCGGCTCACCCGGACCTCGTCGTGCACACCATGGCCAAGGCGCGCCGCACCGGGCGGGTTTTCGTGGACTGGTCGCAGAACTCCGCGAAGAAGACCACCGCCGCGCCCTACACCCTTCGGGCCCGGCCCCGGCCCACCGTGTCCACGCCGGTCTCCTGGGCAGAGCTGGAAGGCGCCCGGTCGGCGCCGGACCTGGTCTTCGAGATCACCGAAGTGCCGCAGCGGCTCGCGGAGTTCGGGGACCTGATGGCTCCGCTGCTGGAGGGGGAACGGGCCCGGCCACTCCCCTCGCCGCCGTCGGCGGGCCGGGCACCGGCCTCCCGCCCCGACCCGCCGCGCCCACGCACCGGCACGCACGCGACGACGAAGGCGAACACGGGCGCCGGCACGGGCACGGGCACCGATACGGAGACCGGCGCCGGTACGGACACGCCGGTGGTGCTGGAGCCGCCCGTCGAGGTGATGCGCCCGGCCGCCGTCCCGGCCGTCCCACCGGCGGACGGGCTGGGTGGGACGGGCGTGCAGTACGAGCTGAAGCTGGACGGCTTCCGCTGCGTGGCCTTCGCGCGCGGCGAGCGCCCGCCCTACCTGCAGTCCCGGTCCGGACGGGACCTCGCCGCCGAGTTCCCGCCGATCGCCGCCGCCGTCGCCCGGCTGCCCGCCGGGCTGGTGCTGGACGCGGAGCTGGTCGCCTGGCGGGACGGCCGGTTCGCCTTCGAGGAACTGCTGCGCACCCGGCGGGACCGGGCCTCGGACGGCGTGACCCTCGGGCTGGTCGCCTTCGACCTGCTGGCACTGCCCGGGCGGGACGTCCGGCGGCTGCCACTCACCGAGCGGCGGCGGCTGCTGCTGGCCGCGCTCGCCGACGTACCGCCACCGGTCCAGCCGGTGCTGGCCACCACCGACCGGGCGGAGGCGATGACCTGGATGGAGCAGCTGGCCGACACCGGCGTCGAAGGGCTGGTCTGCAAGGCAGCCGGGTCGGCCTACCGGGCGCGCGGCGCCGGCCGGCTCTGGGTCAAGTACCGGCGCAGCGACACCGTCGACGCGACCGTGCGCGCGGTCGTCGGGACGGCGGCCCGGCCGCGGGCACTGGTGCTGGAGCTGGACGACGGCTCGGTGCTGCTCTCCACCCCGCAGCTCACGGCGGTGCAGGCCCGGCAGGTGACGGAGGCGGTGGCCGGGCTGCTCGGCGCACCGGTGCGCGACCCGGACCACGGGAGCCTGCGGCCACTGACCGCTCCGCTGCGGGCCGAGGTGACCGTCACCGGCCGGCCACCGACGGCGGCCTTCGTCCGGCTGCGAGGCGACTGAACCACGCGGTGAGGACGGGCGACCACGCGCTGACGACGGCGTTCACCCGCCCGGCGGGCCCGGTCCGCCCCCGCTCGCTTCGACGACGGCGGCGGGCGGCGGGACGGAGCGGAGCCGGGCGCGCGGGCAGTCCAGGTGGACCACCAGTTCCAGATGGTCGACCCGGGCCACCAGGCCCACCGGGACCGGCACCCGGGTGCCCGGCACCCACGCCCCGGAATCGACCAGCAGATAGTCGCCGGCATCCCGTTCGACCCGGCCGAGCGGGCCGTCCGTCCCCTCCACCTCGTAGCCGACCAGGTCCATGTCGGCGGCGGGGTGGGAGGCCGGGCGGTACTCCCACAGTGCGGTGGTCATCGCGCTCACGCCTCCGGCTGGTCCCACGGCCGGCGCTCGCGGCCCTCGGGCCGCTCGCGCCCGTCGGGGCGGTCACGACCTTCGGGGCGGTCACCGTCCAGGAGATCCGCCGGGCGCGCCCCGCCAGCGCGGCGGCGGCGCAGCAGCACCGCCACCACGGCCGCCACGCCCACGCTGAGCGTCCAGACCAGGATGACGGCGGTCAGCACGGGCACGGTCGGGGTGCGCGCACCGATGCTCAGGCAGATCGCGGACATCACCAGTGCCGTCATCACCACGCCGGGCGGCAGCCGGCGCCCCGCGCGGCGCAGCCCGACCCGGACCCGGCCCGGCTGTTTGACCCCCATCGTGCTCAACCGGCGGTCCAGCCGGGAGTCCTGGCGCAGATCGTTCTCGATTTCCTCCAGGAGCCGCCGCTCCCGTCCGCTCAACGCGGGTCCGTCCATCTCGGTCACCTCCGACGCTACCGGTGACGCCGTCCTCGGCTCCGGGCGGTTGCCCGGATCGGGTGGGCGTCAACCGCTCCGGCCGGCCGGTGCGGCCGGAGCCGTCGGGCGGCAGTCACCGAAGGCCCTGGGCCGGGCCAGCAGGCTGTCGTCCAACACGCGCAACAGGGCGGCGGCGTCGCGGTGCACCTCGGCCGCGCCCGCCGCCCGCAGCTCGGAACCGGTCCCGCCGTCGCCCTCCACCGCGACGCACGGCACCTGCGCGCGGCGTGCCACCTGCACCTCGCGCATGCTCGCGGCGACGAACACCGCGTGCTCGGGCGTCCCGTCGACCAGGTCGAGGGCCGCGCGGACCGGGTCCCCGCCCCGGGCGGCCACGGCCCGGGCGTCCACGGTCAGGACGGGTGCCCGGACCGGTGCCGGTCCGATCAGCACCACCGTCCAGCCTCGCGCCGCGCATTCGTGCAGCAACTCTTCGGAGCCGGGTGACGCGACGCGCCAGTCGGTACCGAAGAGTGCTGCCGAGATGACCGTCATGGCTCACCGTCCCCGTTCCGCACCGCACATGGACGCGCCCTTCCAGACTAGGCCTCCACCCCCGCCGCGCGCCCGGGCACAGGTCTGCCGGCGCCCGCGTCGGGCAGGTTTCCCACGACCGGGACCACCCGGCCGGCCGGGCGGGGCACCGGGCCGGTCAACGGGGCGGCCTGGTCACCGGGCCGGCGGCTCGGGGTCGGTGGCGAGGCGGGCGTGCAGGTGCTCGTCGTGGTAGGCACCGTCGCCGTAGTGGTAGCTGGCGCGCAGCGTGCCCTCGGCGGGGTAGCCGCAGCGCTCGGCCACCCGACAGGAGGCGTCGTTGTCGACCGCGTGGGCGATCTCGATCCGGCGGGTGCCGGCCGTGGCGATGCCCCAGCCGGTGACGGCCAGCGTCGCCCGGGTCGCGAGGCCGCGACCGCGGGCGGCCGCGAGCATCCAGTAGCCGATCATCGCGAGCCCGTCGGTCCGGTCGACCCAGCGCAGCGAGGAGTTGCCCAGTAGCGTGCCGTCGGCGGCGTCGACCACGGCGAAGGCGGCCGTGGTGCCGTCGGCCCAGCCGGCGTCGCAGCGGTCGAGATACGCCTCGGCCCCGGCCCGGTCGGTGGCCCGGACCGGGTTCCAGCGGGCGATCGCCGGATCGGCGGCGGCCGCGAGCAGACCGGCGACCGGACCGCCCCGGAGCTCGGTCAGCCGGCCCCAGGGGCGGAGCAGGATGTCGCCCAGGTCGAGCGTGACGGGGGTGAAGACACGCCGGTCGGGGGCGGTCTGCTCAGTAGTACTCATCCGGACTTCCTATCCGGTTCCCGGTGCGCTCGCCACCGAATTTGCCCGGTGACGGCCGCGGCCGGCGGAGCTGTGGCGAGGGCGGGGCGGGAGGCAGGCGATGCGGGTGGGGCGGAAAGCGGACGGGGCGGAAGGCGGACGGGGCGGGGATGCCCCCGCCCCGCCCCGTCCGGCTGGAGTCAGATCCGGGCGAGGTACCCGTTGTCGACGAGCCACAGCACGTTCAGCCGGGCCGGCCCGTTCGGGACGAGCGCGGCGTCGAGCTGGTACTGGAGGCCGTAGCCGGGCTGGCCGAACCACGGTGCGATCGGGCCGGCGTGCACCTTGAACGGCTTCAGCACCTTGTAGTCGTGGTAGTTGCAGCTGGGCGCCGGGGTGCTGTCGAGGCTCTGCGGCGGGATCGAGCGGCTGGCGTAGGGCAGGCCCTCGGGGGCGAGGAAGGAGCCGTACTCGCTGCCGTAGCGGTCGATGTTCTGGTTCGGGTACAGGGTGATCTCGAACTCGACCGGGGTGCCGTCCGGCAGGGTGACGTAGCCGTTGGCCGGCGGGTAGATCCAGCCCGGGCCGCCGTTGTTCGCGGTGGGGCTGTAGTAGGTGGCGAGGAACTTGTCCTCGGAGAGGCCGCCGGTGCGCTGGTAGCCGATCAGCTCGCGGCCGACCGGACCGGTGCGCGGCAGGTCCGCGGGGCCGAGGCGGGGGTCACCGTGGTAGTCGGCCTCCGAGCACGCGTCGGACGGGGTGGCGGCGGACGACGTGGCGTCGGCCGGGGTGACGGCGGCCGCGTCGGCGGCGGACGCCGGAACGGCCGGGGCGAGCAGGGCCACGACCGCGGCGAGCGGCGCGAGAAGCAGGCGAAGGCGAAGGCGCACAAGGTCTCCGTCGAATCGGCGTCAGAGTGGACCGGAGCGTGATCTGTCACCCTCCGTGTCCAGGTCGAGACCCAGGCAAGCGGATCATCTGACCCCTCGTCAACCGGACCGGGCCGCGACACCGCCTGGATCCGCGGATTCGGCCAACCGGCGCGCGGGCAGCCATGGGGGCGTGCACGATGGAGGGTCACGCCCCCGCCCGGGCCCCTGCACCACCCGAACGGCGTCACCGGTTGCTGGGGGCCAGCTTGCCGAGGCCGGTCACCACCCGGTCCAGGGCGTCGCGGGAGTTCGGCTCGGTGAGGTTGACCATCAGCCGGAAGGCCACCTTCAGCAGAGCCGGGTGACCGAGACCGAGCGCACCGGCGGCACCGAGCAGCCTGGGGCGGCCCAGCACGTCGACGACGAGCCGGCCGAGCGCGAAGTAGCCGTCGTAGGCGGAGCGCAGCGCCTGCGGGTAGCCGCGCAGCGCGAGTTCGCGGCCGCGGTCGGTGCGCCGGGCCAGCGCCTGGACGACCGTCTCGGCGGCGTAGCGCCCGGACTCCATCGCGTACGCGATGCCCTCGCCGGTCGCCGGGCTGACCGTCCCGCCCGCGTCACCGACCAGCAACAGGCCGTCGGCGTAATGGGGTTGACGATTGAGCCCCATCGGGAGGGCGGAGCCGCGGACGGGTTCCGTGACGCCCTCGGGGGTGTAGCCGTACTCGGGCGGCAGGGCGGCGCACCAGCTCCGCAGGAGGTCGCGCCAGTCGAGCTCGCCGGCCACCGCGGCGGTGTCCAGGACGCCGAGACCGACGTTGGCGGTGCCGTCGCCCATCCCGAACACCCAGGCGTAGCCGGGCAGCAGGCGCCGCGCCGGGTCCTTGGGGTCGCGCAGGTCGAGCCAGGCCTCCAGGTAGCGGTCCCGGTGCCGCGGGGTGGTGAAGTACGTCCGGTAGGCGACGCCCATCGCGCGGTCGGTACGGCGGTAGCGCTTCATCGCGAGTGAGAGCCGGGTGGAGTTGCCGTCGGCCGCGACCACCAGCGGCGCACGGTAGTCGACGAGCTGCCGGTCCTCCCCCAGGCGGGCCGTCACGCCGATGATCCGGCCGGACCGCTCGTCGACCAACGGGCCTGCCACATTGGCCCGTTCGATCAGCCTGGCACCCGCCGAGGCGGCCCGGCGGGCGAGCAGCTCGTCGAAGTCGGCCCGCCGCCGGACCAGCCCGAACGACGGGAACGCCGACAGCTGCGGCCAGTCCAGCTCCAGCGTGCGCCGTCCGGAGACCAGCCGCAGCCCCCGGTTGTGCAGCCAGCCGGCCTCCTCGGAGACGTCGATCCCGAGGTCGACCAACTGCTTGGTGGCGCGCGGCGTCAGACCGTCACCGCAGACCTTCTCCCGGGGGAAGGCCGACTTCTCCAGCAGCAGCACGTCGAGCCCGGTCCGCGCGAGGTGGTAGGCGGCGGTGGAGCCCGCCGGGCCGGCACCGACCACGATCACATCGGCACCGTCCCCCGGGCGGGCGGGGGCACCGTCGGCGGACAACTGCTGCTCTGGGCCTGGCATCTCGCACTCCCACGGGGTCTGATCGGCTGCGGACTCAGCGGTCTCAGACGATAGGGACAGCGGCCGCCGTGCCGCGCCCCGACACGCGGGCCCCGCCCCGATCACCGGTCGTTCCCGGCCATCGGGGCGGGGTCGGTGCCGCTCCGTCAGAGGCCGCCGTTGACCACCGCACTGGAGATCGCGCCGTAGTGGACGTTCCACTTGTCGAGGATCTTGTCGTACTCACCGCCGCGGATCACCTGGTCCAGCGCCTTGGCGACGGCGTCCCGGAGGGCGGTGTTGTCCTTGGCGACGGTGATGCCGTACGGGCCGGACCGCAGGAAGTGCGTGCTGGCCAGCTGGAACACTCCGGCGCGGCCCGACTGGGTGGTGTTGTACTGGGCCACCGGGTAGTCGTTCAGATCGGCGACCGCGGTGCCCGCGGCCACCTCGGCGAGCGCCTGCTCGTCGGTGTCGAAGCGGTGGATCTGCAACTGCTTGCCGGCCCGCAGACAGGCCGCCGTCTGCCGCCCGGCCAGTTCGTCCTGGACGGTGCCGCGCTGCACGGCGACGGTACGGCCGCAGAGGCTGTCCAGGGTGGTGAGGTCCAGCTGGTTCCCGGTCTTGACCACCATCGAGGTGCCGGTGGCGAAGTAGTCGACGAAGTCCACGCCCTCGTCGGACCGGTGCCCGTCGTCGGCGGCGCCGAGCTGACGCTGCTTGGTGTCTATGACGGCCGACATCGCCAGATCGAGCTGCCTGGCCCGGACCGCCGGGAGCAGCTTCTCGAACGGCATGTCGACGAACTCGACGCGGAGGCCGAGGTAGGACCCGACCGCCTTGGCGAGCTCCGGATCCAGCCCGGCGGGCCCGCCGGCCGGATCCTTGAAATCGACCGGCGGGTAATTGAGGTAGGAGCCGATCCGGAGCACACCGGCGTCCCGGACCGCCTTGGGGAGGCGGGCGCGGAGGTCCTGCTGGCTGCCGGGCGGCGGGACGGGGGCGCTGCCGCAGCCGGAGAGCAGCAGCCCGCCCGCGCCGAGCGCGGCGACGCGCAGCGGCGCCCGGCCGCGGGTGCCGGAGCGGGTGGGGGTGCCGGAGCGGGTGGCCGGGGAGGTGGGGGTGGGTACGGGGGCATGGGTGCAGTGCATCGCGATGCGTCTTCTTCGCAGTGAGGGTGAGCAGGCAGGGAGACGCCGCGCCGGAAATGGCTGCCGGGGTACGGAGCGCGGACCTCGTCGCCGTGTGCCCAGTCGGGCCACCCTGGGGTGAGGGGGTGGCCGGTCGGCGGAGGTCCGCCGTCGGGGGCGGTCGGGGGCCATCCTCGCATCCCGGCCACCGGACCGGGTCGGCGGGTCGGCGGGTCGGCGAATCGGCCGGGGACCGGAAGCGGCGGGCCGACGGCAGCCGGCGCGGACCGACGGCCTCGTGGTCGCCGGCCCGCCCGCTCCCGCGTACCGGATCACCCCGGACGTGATCCGGGCGTGCTCAGGGAGTGATCGCGAACACCACGTACGCCGCCAGCACCGAGAGGTGCACGGCTCCCTGCAGCGGAGTCGCGCGGCGCGGGATGACGGTCAGCGTGCCGACCGCGATGGTCAGCGCGAGCAGCACCAGGTGGGTCGGCCCCAGGCCCAGCTCCAGCGGCCCCGGGAGCCACGCGGAGGCCACCGCGACGGCCGGGATGGTCAGGCCGATGCTCGCCAGCGCCGAACCGAGCGCCAGGTTGAGACTGGTCTGCACCCGGTTGCGCAGGGCCGAACGCAGCGCCGCGATGGTCTCCGGCGCCAGCACCAGCAGCGCGATCACCACGCCCACCACCGAGGAGGGCAGTCCGGCCGAGTAGACGGCGGACTCGATGGTCGGCGAGACGCCCTTGGCCAGGCCCACCACCGCGACCAGCGCCACCGCGAGCAGCCCGAGGCTGACCCTGGTCGTCCGCAGGCTCGGCGGGTCGGCGTGGTCCTCCTCGTCGAGCACCGTGCCCTCGGCGGTGACGGGCAGGAAGTAGTCGCGGTGGCGGAAGGTCAGGGTGGCCACGAACAGCCCGTACAGCACCAGCGAGGCGGTGGCCGCGAAGGCGAGCTGGGTGGGCGCGTACACGGGGCCCGGGGAGCTGGTGGTGAAGGTCGGCTCCACCAGGCTGAGCGTGGCGAGGGTGCCGATGGTGGCCAGCGCCGCGCCGGTGCCCTCGGCGTTGAACACCGCGACCCGGTACTTGATCGCGGCCACCAGGATGGAGAGGCCGAGGATGCCGTTACAGGTGATCATCACGGCGGCGAACACGGTGTCCCGGGCCAGTGTGGCGGCCTTCTCCCCGCCGTCCGCCATCAGGGTCACGATCAGCGCCACCTCGATGACGGTCACCGCGACCGCCAGCACCAGTGAGCCGAACGGCTCCCCCACCCGGTGCGCCACCACCTCGGCGTGGTGGACCGCGGCGAGCACCGCGCCGGCCAGGAAGCAGGCCATCAGGCCTACCACCCAGCCGGGCAGGTCGCGGTGCCAGGTGAGGACGAGGACGACGACCGACACCACCGGGACGACGACGGTCCACCGCGTGGTGGCCGCGCGGAGCTTCGTGATCATGCGGCCGAGCATCGCACTCCGGGGCCCCGGTGGCCGGGCGACGCCGCCGGTGGATGCCACGGGGATGTGGCCGGGGCCGGGTCACGGCCGGCCCGTACCGGGGCGGTCAGCCCCCGTACTCCGCGAGGTAGCCGAGTACCTTCGCGACGTGCGGCTTCACCCGTTCGGGGACGCCGCCCGCGTCGGCGACGGTCTTGTCGCTGGTCCGGTAGCCGGCGGTGACCAGGGCCGGCAGGTCGCCGGCGTAGCCGCGGCGCTTGAGCTGCTGGTCGAGCCAGCACACGTAGTTGCCCATCGAGGCGATCGCGTCGGCCGGCTCCATGTAGTCCTTGACGCCGTCGTGGTCGCCGTCCTGCGCCCAGGCGTTGAAGACGGCGGGCGTCCACATCGCGACGCCGTACTCGCCGGTCTCCGGCCGGGCGGCCCGCGGGTCGAAGCCGCTCTCCGCCTTGAGCATGGCCGCCAGCAGGACGGGGGTGATCTCGGGTTCGGGACAGCGGCGGGCGGCGTCCTCGATCGGGCCGCGCAGCGTGGCGGGGACGTCGGCGCCGGCCGGGATCGCACCGGCCGGGGGCGCCGCGGCGGGGGGGGCGGGGGCGGCGG
>NZ_JBFAJO010000131.1:0-12175 GCF_040655255.1 Kitasatospora sp. NPDC050463 | reverse complement strand
CGACGTGCCCAACGAACCGTTCGTCGACGCGGCCCACGCGTTCATCAGAGGTGAGCGATTTCCTCCGCTCATCCTCGTCGGAGAGAGGCAGGACAACCTGGTCTGCCTTGAGGGCCACCTGCGCCTGACCGCCTACGCCCTCGCCGGCTTCCCGGCCGACATCGAGTGCCTGATCGGCACCGCGCCAGCCATGGGACGCTGGGCGCGGTAGTCCAGTCGCGCCAAGCTCTCGCCGCCCCAAATCAGCCTGACTGAGGGTAGGCCAGCTCAGCCATGGGTCGGCTGGTGGCTCCTTCAGCCAATCAGGCTGCCTGCTCCTCGCGTTCGACGAGGACGCCGTTCTCGAACCGTGCCCCGGCGCGGACCAGGGGCACCAGATGGGCACCGGTGATCGCACGCCATCGAGCCTGAGCTGACTCGACCGGCTTGAACACCATCGCGAGCGCGGCCGCCGGGCTGCCCGCACCTCGCGTGACCTTGGTCCGGAGCTTGACCGTCGAGAACGTCGACTCGATCGGGTTCGTGGTCCGCAGATGGATCCAATGCTCGGCCGGGAAGTCGTAGAACGCCAGGAGTTCCTCCCGGTCGTCGGTGATTTTCGCGACGGCCTTGGGGAACTTGGCGCCGTAGGTCTTCGCGAACGCCTCGATCGCCTTCTCCGCGTGGCCGCGGTCCTCCGCGTTGTAGATCTCCTGCATCGCCTTCGTCGCCCCGGGCTGCGCGGACTTGGGCAGGCAGTTCGTGACGTTGCGGGACTTGTCGACCCAGCACCTCTGCGGCCGTGCGGCCGGGAACACTTCGGCGAGCGCCCGCCACAGGCCCACCCACTCCTTGGCCTGGTGGTGCCAGTACGCGACGGCCCGGGCGGGGGCGCCGGCGTCCCGGTGGAGCCAGGCGGCGAGCTCGGCGCCCCGTGCACCGAGGACCAGCAGCTCGCGCCGCAGATCCTCACCGGCGGTACGAGCGGCGGAGTTGATCGCGGCCAGGATGCCCAGCGCGGTGGGCAGCGCCTCGTGCGGGCCGGTCAGCCCGTCGGTGCGGGCGGCCTCGTCCAGCTCGGTCCGCAAGTGGTCGAGGAGTTCGCCCTTGCCGTGGCGGCGGGCACCATGGGCGGCGGCGGCAAACACCACCTGATCACCGACGCCACCGGAATCCCACTCGCCGTCACCGTGACCGGCGGCAACCGCAACGTCGTCACTCAGCTCATCCCGCTTCTGCAAGCTGTGCCGCCGGTGCGAGGCAAGCGCGGCCGGCCCCGGCGCCGCCCGGACGTGCTGTTGGCCGACCGTGGCTACGACCACGATAAGTACCGGCGTCTCGTCTGGGATCTCAGCGTGAAACCGCTGATTGCCCAGCGCGCGACACTTAGCACGGCTCCGGCCTGGGTACCCAACGCTGGGTCGTGGAGCGCGCATTCGCCCATCTGCACTGGTTCCGCCGCCTGCGGATCCATTGGGAGATCCGCGACGACATCCACGAAGCCCTCCTCACTCTGGGATGCAGCATCATCTGCTGGCGTCGGCTCAAGAACCACCATGCGTGAGGCCAAGCGACAGCGGCTGCCTACAGCGAGACCTTCCGCTCGTCGGCCTTGAGGCCGCGGAGTGTCCAAAGTCCGTACAGAGCCAACAGCGGTTTGACGACCACCCACTCGCCAGGGCGGTAGTCATCCGCGCGCACCAGCCTCTCTGCAAGATCGGGGCGCTGCCGCCGCAAGTAGGCACGGGCCTTGAGCGCATGAGCCGGCTGGGAGGCGATCTTGATGCGATCCACGTCTTCAAGCAGTGGGATCACATTCGTGATGTTTTCCCACGTCGTCGCGCTTTGGTCTTCGAGGAGCACCGTGCCGTCGAACTCAAGCACCGACTTCGCGTAGTCAGCCATCAGCTGGGCCTCCGTGGCACCGCTGCTGGTCGCACCGCCACTGAAGATCACGAAGGTCCCATCCGCACCGTCAGCGGCGATGGAGCGGATTCCAGCACGCACTCGCTGTCGGTTGATCAAGTTTGCCGTCGCTTGGGGATTCCGATACCCGCACACCACCACGGCCGTGGAGGCGCCCCCACTATTTCCCACGAGAGCTCGAGACCAGCGCCAGTTCAACCACTCGCCCCAGGCCAAGGCTGCTGCAACCCCAGCTATCGCCAGTCCCGTCCTTCGCTGCATGCGGCGACTCTAGGACACCTCGGTATCGGGCCGCGAAGGAACCAGCCATGTACAGACGACGCATTCTGTTACTCAGGTTGAACTCGTGATGTCGGCGATCAACCCGGTCGCGATCAGGCAGCCGTCGATGAGCTGAGGCCGGTACTGGATCTTCCGTAAGCCGCGCCTGACCGTCCGCACGAGGTGGTCCGGGTCGGCGAAGGCGACGTTGGCCAGGAATCCGCGTCGCAGCAGCGACCAGATGCCCTCGACCGGGTGGAGGTCGGCCACACTGGCTTCTCCCGGTAGACCGCTGACCTCGGTCAAGTCGTCTGCGCAGCGTTGGTGTTCACGCCCTGCCAACGAACCCTCCGGCCGACAGGTACAGAGTTGGCCCTCTGAATCGGTCAAGATCACTTGGCAAACAGCCGAGATCACGTGCCAGAGGGCACTGGCAGCTGTCAGCCGAGGTGGCGGTAGGCGTCCGCCTTCTGTGGCAGGGGCGCGATGGTGACCCGCTTGCCGGTGCCGGGGGCGTGGATGACCTTGCCGTCGCCGATGTACAGCTGCACGTGGCCGCCGCCGTTGGTGATCACCAGGTCTCCGGGGACGAGGCCGGCGCGGGTGGTCTTCTTCCCGGCGCGGGCCATGTCCCAGGTGGTGCGGGGCAGGTCGGCCCCGCCCTTCTGCCAGGCCCGCATGACCAGCCCTGAGCAGTCGAACGACCGCGGCCCGGCGGCGCCCCACTGGTAGGGCTTGCCGAGCTGCGCGCGGGCGTAGGCCACGGCCGCCGCGGCTCCCCGCTCGCGGGGGCCGTCCTTGGTGGAGTAGTCACCTTTCTGAGGGGCCGGCTCGCTGCCGCGGCGGGTGCTCGGCTTCTCCTCGGCGGGGAGCTCCCGGACGTCCAGGGCGCCGGTGCCCGACTGGCCGGGCACCGGCGGACCGGTCGGCGAGGACGGGCCGAGGTTCCAGGATCCGTCGGCCGGCACACCCCGGCCGGCCTCGGACGGGGCGACATCGTCGCCGTCACCGTACGCGGCTGCGACGGCGAAAGGACCCGACGCGGACGAGGGGTTCGAGCCGCTGGGCGCGAGGGACGCAGCGGCGGGCGCGGGCACGCGCAGTGTGGTGCCGGCAAGGATGAGGGTCGAGTCGCCGAGCCTGTTGAGGTCCTGGAGGGCTTTCACCGTGGTGTGGTGGCGCCGGGCCAGGTCCCACAGGGTGTCACCCCGCTTCAGTACCACCTCCCTCGTCGTCTCCGCATCGGGGCTTGGCTGTGGTGAGGGCGCGCTGCCGCTCGGGCCCGGCTCGTCCGGAGCGGTGGGTGTCCCGGGCGGAGACTGGGTTCCCTGGCCTCCGGCCGGGCCGGCTGCGGCCGGCGGGTTGTCGAGTGAGGCGGGTGCCGGCGCGGCTGCGGCCGGGGTGCCGGGCGGTGTTGCCCGCAGGACGCCCGCGGCGGTGAGGACCGCGCACACCAGCACGACGACCAGCGCCACCGTCCTGCCCTGCCTCGGCCCCCGCCGCCGGCCCTTGCGGGCTGCCCCGGCGGCAGGCACCCCGGGGGCGGAGTGTTGCGGGGTCGGGTGGTCCGTGGCTGTCGGCTCCGTGTCCCCGGCGGGGCGGGCCTGGCCGGCTGGCCCCTCGGCCGGGCGCGGGGCCGGCGCCATGACGTGGCCGATCCGCATGCTCCGCTCGGGGCGCGGAAACTGGCCGGCCGCCATCCCCGCGGTCACGGACCCACCTGGGACGACCGGCCCTTCGGTTCCTGCGGCGCCAGCCCCGCCCGGTCGCGTGTGGGGGTGCGGCAGCAACCGCGTGTCGTGTGCCATCTCGACCTCCTCGTCGGCCGCGCTCACGGCCGTCTCGGGGAAGCCTTTCGAGCCTGGGCGTGTCCGGCGAGGGGTTCGGGTGTCCGGGACTGTCCGGACCCGTCCGTGCAGGTCAGAACGGGTACAGAGCGTCGGCCGCCGCTGTCCTGCGGCTGGGGTGGGGCGGCACCGGCTCCTGGCTTCGGCGGCCGGGACTGTCCCGGACGCGTCCACTCCTTGCCCCGCCCGCGGCTGCGGCGCAAGGCTCACGACGACCCGATGAACGAGGCGAGGAGAGGGGACCGGCATGGGACGCGGAACGTGGCTGGGTAGCGGAAGCGGCAGGCACCGCAAGGACTCCGGTGCGCGGCACCGGGTCGGCCGGTGGCTGGGGGCCGAGATGCTGCTGGGCGCCGGCGCGCTGGCCGTTCCCGCCATCGCCGCCACCGCTCCTGGCGTTCCGGTCGCCTACGCGGCCGCCGATGGCCCCGTCCCCGCCCGTTCCCACCCGGGCACGGTCGGCTCCACCCCGCGCCCCGCCCCGAGCCACTCGGCCACCTTGCCCGACTGCACCTGCCCCCGGCGCCAGCCCACCCCGCCCGCTGACGACCGGCCTTCCTCCGGGGAGACGCCCGCCCCGCAGACCCCGCCCGCCGATCCCGGCGACAGCCCCCAGTCCGACGGCTCCCCCACCCCGGAGCCCGGCCAGGACCCGACGCCGACCCCCGACGACCCGCCGGCCGAGAACGGCGCCGGCGACAGCCGCGCCGGCTCCGAGGACCAGGACGCCGACGACCCCGCTGACAGCAACGGATCCGACGAGACGGGCAGCGACAGCGACACGGACGACGGCGGCGAATCCTCCACCGCCGACAACGGGCAGGAGAACACCACCAGGGGCGGCGACATCAGCGGCAAGGACCGACCGTCCCACGGCGAGACGGACGGCCACGCCGAGGACAAGCCCCACGAGAAGAAGCCCGGCAAGGCCGACGGGCAGAGCGGGGGAACGGAGGGCAGGAACGGCAAGGGCGACGGTGAGGACGAAGCGGCCGACGGCAACAGCACGGATGCGGGCACCGGTGAAGGCCAGGACGGGGCGGCTGGCGGCACCGACACGGCCGAGGACAGCGGGGACACCGGCACCAGCGATGCCGATCCGGCCCCCGGCGACCGCGGCACCGGCCAGGACCAGGACCAGCCTTCCGGCGACAGCTGCTCGTGTGCCAAGACCCCCGGTCCAAAGGACGACAGCAAGGGAAACAAGGCTCAGGAGAAGAAGCCGCAGAAGGCCGGGCCCAAGGACAAGGGCGGTGACAAGAGCCGCAAGGACAAGTCGAAGGGCAAGAAGAGCCACCCGAAGGCCAACGAGAAGAACACGGTCCGGCCAAAGGACGGGCACCAGAAGAAGGAGGAGACGCCCAGGCCTCCCGTCCAGGAGCAGTGCCCCGCTCAGGACGACAATCTGCCGGGCCAGGTGGAACCCACCGACCCCGACACCGCGACCAAACCCTTCGTCATCTGACCCCGCCACCGCCCACCACGTCAGGTCCGCCCGTACCCGGGCGGACCTTCGGCGTATCAACAGAGCAGCGCAGCCGACCGTCTGAAGGCCACAGACGCTGTCCCAGCCGGTCGGCCCAGCCGGGCGCGCCTGTAGCCGACGGCGTGCTTTGGCCCCACTGGAATCCGCCCGGGTTCGAGTGGCTCCACTTCTGGCTAAAGGGTGACCCGCTCACGCGGCGCCGGGAAGAACGGTTTTGGGGCGGCCTTGCCCCACCCCTCCCATAAGACTGCCAGCCGCGTGGGCAAGGCATCCGCCCGCCCGTAGCCGAGCACCTGCGCGAGGACCTCACGGAAGCGGGCGACGTCGAACTTCCTCACCTGCTGCTCTGTGCTTGGTCGGACTTGGTTCCCCAACCCTCGGCGGCGCCGATGGCAGCTTTCGGGAACGGCTATCCGCCTCAGCGCGGGCCCGATCCCGCGAGCGCCAGGGCCTCCACGACAACCTCTGCGATGCGTCGCGGTTCCTCGTTGGGTAGGAAGTAGCTGGTGCCGGGGATCGTGACGACGGTCGCCTGCGGACAGGTATTCAAGGTGCGTCGCTCATCGACGGTGAGGCCGCCGTCGCCCTTCTCGGCGTGCACGATCCAGACCGGCGCGCCGGCCGCGCACAGGCGTGCGGCCGGTTGCTCGTGTGCGCGCAGGTGGTCGAGGTAGCTGCGGAAGATTCGGCGCGCCACGCGCGGGTCGTTGTTCCGCAGGTCGGCGAGCACCTCGGCGCGGCGTTCGGGCGGTACCCGCATGCCTTTGGTGGCCGGGCCCATGAGTTTCAGCAGAGCGGCGGCAGGGAGTGGGCCGAGGACGTCGCCCAGCCGGCAGACGGCACGGAAGAAGGCGGGCTCGTCCGCGGGCGACATGCTGATGCCCAACAGCACGGTCGGGCCGGTGAACGCACCGGTCGCGACCATCTCCAGTGCCACGGTGGCACCCATGCTGAACCCCACGGCCACGTCGCAGCCCTGCTGGTCGGCGAGGCGGGCGGTGTGCCGGGCCAGGGTACTGATGGTGAAGTCTTCCGGCGGTGCCGTTCGGCAGTGCCCCGGCAGGGTCGCCGCGACGAGCCGGGTTCGGGCCAGCACGGGCTCCGCCATCAGCTCGGCGTACGACCGGGCGGGATTCAGCCCTCCAGGGAGCAGCAGTACGGACTGGCGTGCGTCGGCCGGCCCCGAAACGAGCAGGTCCCATGCAAGGTCCATCGGGTTCCTCCACACGATCGCGTGCTACGCCGAGGCGGTGCCCGGCCGGCAGTGCGCCACCGCGACAGGGATGGTTTCTTCATCGTGACGGACGCGCCCTTACCGGGCGACCTGGTCATCTGGCGAGCCGGGTCGGCGGACCCGCGCATCCGCTCACCGATCCCCACCCTCCCCACATCATTGACCCGGCCGAGCAGATGGGGAACGAGATCAGACCCGTGGAATTTCGCGGATCCTCATCAACATGCGCCCGCCTCAACCCCTGACACGAGAATGGTGCAGGCCCCGCCCCCGCCAGCAGGCCCTCACCGCAACAACGGCAGCGGGAAGCCGCAGGTCCAATGGACGCCCCCACCAACCCACAGCCGCGCGCACTTGCGAGTCGGGCAACGCAGCACGGGGAACCGAGCCCGGCGCTGCCACGCGGAACCTCTCATCGGCCGGCACCGGCAGCACCCACGCCGTACTTCACCAGCGGCCACGTCCACCCCGGTCAACAGGCTGTCACTCGCGGCTCCACTGCGGCTCGCACCGCCCGTGACCTGGGCAGACAGTGCCGGACAGTCCCAGACACCCCAAACCCTTCCTCCCGGCCCGCCCCAGTCGCAAGCTGTGACCACTCCGCTTCGGAACCGGCCGGCGGCACCGCGTCGAGGTGCACCCGCCCCGGGAGCCGCCGACGGGCCCGGCCCCGTTCCACGGGCCACGGCCACCCCGGGACCGCTTGCGGAACCATCCCGTACGACTCCAGGAGGACCTCCATGACCGCCTTACGAGCACGCCTCGCTCGTCCCCTGATCGCCGGCGCAGCCGCCGCGGGCCTCCTCGCCGGGGGCCTCGCCCTGGCCGGCGCGGCCCCGGACGGCACGGCCGCCGCCAGCCCGTCCGTCACCGCCGCCCCAGGCACGGGCGACGCCCCCGGCGCCGGCGACCGCGGGGAGCCCGTCACCGCCGTCGCCGCGCAGAACCGCGCCACTGTCTACCCGGGCCGGATCATGACGTGGAACCTCTATGCACCCGGCAGCGCCGAACCCGAGGACTACGCGAAGGAGATCGCCGCGTACCGCCCCCAGGTGCTGGGAGTACAGGAGGGCTGCCGCGGCGCGGTGCAGAAGACCGTGGAGATCCTGAAGGCCAAGTACAACCTGAACTACAACGTCGCCTACGGCACCGCCCTCAACGACCGGGCCAACTGCGGGTTCTGGGGCGGCAATGCCTACGGCCAGGCGATCCTGTCCGCCGCCCCCATCACCGACCAGGGCAACCGGCTCTACCCCGACGGCGGGTCGGAGAACCGCGCCTACATGTGGGTCACCACCGTCCTCGACGGCAAGCCGGTCCGCGTCTACGACACCCACCTCGCCGAGGCCGACCAGAGCAAGGTACGAGCCAAACAGGTCGAGCACCTTCTGAAGGCCATCGGCACCCAGCAGCGCGTCATCGTCCTCGGCGACCTCAACAGCCGCCCGCAGGGACCCGAACTGGCAGCCCTGTGGAACGCCGGCCTGCGCGACGCCGACCCGGCCTGCGGCAAGGTCCCCCAGGCTGGCTGCCACCCGACCGCCGACGCCCGCCCGTCCAACAAGAAGTTCGACTACATCCTCCTGCGCGGGATCAACCCGCCCGGCGTGACCGTCCGCGACTCCGTGCACTCCGACCACGACATCGTCTACACCACGCTCGACCTGTAACCCGCCCGGGACCAGGCGCCGCCGCCCACCCGGCAGCCCGCCGCCCGCGAACACCGGCCCCCGCCGAGCCGCCCGCACCGCGCGCGGTCCCCGGCTTCCCGGCCGGGCGTCATCGATGCGCCAGAAGACCCCGAGGCGAACGAACAGCCTGGCCCGTGCCGACCTCGCCACAGCCGGCGGACCGACCGACATGTCACCCGCCACATGCCGTACACCACGCAAGGAGTTCCATGAAGATCCGCACAGCCCTGCTGAGCCTCACGCTCACGGCCATGCTGCTCACCGGCACCGCCGTCACTGTCGACTCGTCGGGCAGCGGTCGCACCGCCGCCGCGGCTCCTGAGGAGGCCGAACCCACGACCCGAACCATCGACCCGCAGCTCTTCACCGACACCGGCGACGGCGGACGGAACACCGACGCCACCGTCAGGCAGGCAGCGGACAAGAAGACCAACCACCTCTACTGCATCGCCAAGCGCGAGGTCCGCAACGTGCGATACAAGGGCACGCGCACCGAATGGCCGAGCGCCGCCGAATGGCGTGTCTCCGGGTGGGGACCCCACCAGACACTGCGCCTGGACCGCAAGGTCTCGGTCGCCAACAAGGTCGGATCGACCTTCGGCCTCTCGGCCGAGGTCCTCAGCTCCAGCGTCGGCTTCGACGTCACCCGCACTCAGGAGGTCGGCATCTCCGTCAGTGCCGAACTCACGGAGAAGGCCCACTACCAGCTGCAGGCCGGAGCCGTGTTCAAGGTGTACTCCTACGACGTCTACCACACCCCCGGCGAGTGGCTGGTCTCCGGCATGTCGGGTTCCTGCATCCCGAAGGACAACGCCAAGCCCTACCGCGCCGGCAGCGGTACCGCCGGCAAGTTCTGGACCTTCGACCACAAGACGGTCAAGGTCTGATCCGGATCGCACAGGTCGGTCCGTCGGTCCGTGTCTCCCCCGGGGGCACGGACCGACCCGCGCATCGGTCCACCCCAGGGCACCCGCCCGGACAGTCTTCGAAGAAGGCCAGCCGACGCCAGCGGCGCGATCACCTACCGGGTACTTTCCGCGTCGACCATGACGCCGCCGACCACAGGCCCTACCGGCAGAGGTCCCGGCCGATCGCCGGTCCACGGAGCTGAACCGGTCGCCCGGCGCGGTCCGCCGGACGAACCGGCGGACCGCCCCGGCGCCGGGCGGCAACCGTGTCCCCCGCCCAGGCCACTCTCACCCGTGGTGCACACCGTCGTTGCAGCCCGGCGCACTGTCCCAGCACGGATCCTCGGACGCGGGGCCGGACGCCGACGCCCCGCCGGTGGAGAACTGGGTGGGCCAACCGCCCGACGTGGGCCGCGGCGACGTCACCGGCGCTGTCGCGGTCGGCAGGGGCGGTGGCGCCACCTCCGGCGGCGAGGTCCGAACAGGCGGGGGCTGTGGAGCCGGCGGAACGGCCGACACGGACCTGCCCGTCGACCCGCCAACCGGCCCCGGAACGCTGGCGGTGCCCGCAGTGCTTGCGCTCCGACGCACGGACGGACTCGCGGTCGCCACAGGAACAGCAACCCCGGCATCCCCCATCGGCGTCTGCGACACCGGCCCCGGCGCAGGGCCGCCCCCCTCCCCCGCTGACGAACTCGCCTCCCCCGCCGGACCGGTCACCGTGGGCGCCGCGGACGGATCCGCGGCCCCGTGCCCGCCCCTGTCCGTCAAACCCTCGATGCCGAGAACGACAGCAGTCACCACCACGACCGCCACCGCGAGCGTGACCACCGCCACCGTGCGCCGTACCGGCACAGCGGTCCGCACCGTCACACGCGACACACCCCGCCCCGAACCGGCCCCCGCCCCGACCGGTTCAACCGAAGCGGGCCTCTGCCCACCCTCGCCCGGCACGCCGCTCGCCCGCTCGTCCGCGCCCGCCGGCGGCACCTCCCGGCCGCCTTTGCTCCCAGCCGGCCCCGGCCCGGTGGCGGTACTCGCTGTCACGTCCCCGCTCACCCCGGACTGGGCCGGGGGCCGGGACGGCGTCACAGCGGCCGTCTCCGCGCGGCCCGCCGAAGCTGGCTCCACCAACTCCGTCGGCTCCGACGGCACAGGTGTCTCCGGCGGCACAGGTTCGGGTGTTCGGGCCGACTGGACGGCAACGGCCTTACGGGCCGTGACCCAGACCCCGACATCGTCCGCATCACCCCCGCAAGCCTTGACGAACGCGGCCACAAGCTCCTCACGCGGAAGATCGGCACGGGCCAGCGCCCCCGCCAGCGTGGCACGGGGAAGAGCCTCGCCGGCCTGCTCGGCCCGCCGTTCAAGCTGGCGAAAACTCAGGCCCGACCACTGGCGGAGTTCACGCATCACCCCGACGAACTGCTCCGGCGTCACCACACCCAGCGGACGGGGCGCCCGTGCCGCAGAGGAGTCTTCACGGGAGTCGGATAAGGAAGACGGATTCACACCCGGCAGCCTAGGCAACAACCACTCACCAACCGGGCCTCTCACCGCTTTCCCCCAGCCTCGTGCCCGACTCGTTACCGCACACCAGCGGCCACCGGCCCGCCGGGCGCCGGGCGAATCCTGTCCTCCGCAGTCGGCTCCGCCCACCCCACAGCCCGCCCTCCTGGTCACCCGCCGCACTCGACGCCGAGCTGCACACCCTGCTGGACACCTTCGAGACGGCGGCCACCCCGTGACGCGAGACGTCCGAGGGCCTGGACGAGGACGTCCTCGCCGAAGCCGCCGCCGAAGCGCGGGCGTTCGGCGCCGACCCGGCGGCCGCCGTCGACCACCTGGTGCGCGCCCTGTCCGGGCAGCTCGCCGACTGGCAGCACTCGATCGACGAGATGATCCGAGCGTTGACCACGGCGACGGAAGGCCGACCGCTACCCGAGTGGGCCGCCGACGCCGGCCGCGCCGAGGACGTCCCACTGGCGCCAGGCCCGCGCCGCCCCCCTCGAGGCCGTCGCCCGCCACCACCACGGCATCCCGCCCGCCGGGGTGCCGGACAGGCGGCCATGGTGATCACCATCGGCCCGTACGAGGGGGAATGAGCCGGGTGACCACCACCCAGCCGCGCGGCCTGCGCTCCCTGATCCCCACCCGCACCCAGACGACGCCCGGCGAGCAGGCCGCGTCCCAGCTGCTCCACCTCCGGTCGGCGACTGTGCCGGTGCCGGTGCTCACCGCGGCCGCCGCACTCATCGCCGCTCACCTGGTCGACCCGGACCCGGCCACCCGCGAAGCCGCCGCCGAGGTGCACGGCCACCTACTCGCCGCCATCGAGTTCCCTGTCAAGTGAATCTGTTCAAGGTCTTCGAGTGCCGGACCACTGAGCGCCCTCACTGATTGGGAGCGGCAGGGCACCCGGAGGTTGATGCAGAGGCCAGACCGGAGCTCGCCGACTCGGAGGAATGGTCAGTTGTGAGAATCTGGCGGCAGCGGATTCTCACGGAGCGAGTGACACTGTCTCCGCTTCCTCCGGCCGCCCGAACTCGTCGAGCACCACCGCTTGCAGCTCCAGCACGGCAACGCCGCGATCAGCGTCGCCGGGTCGTGCACAAGGTTGAACAGCCTCCCCGGCACCACCCGGATCAGGCTGCCCTCAGCTTCAACCCCACTGCTGCGACAGGGGATTGGTGCAGGTCTTCCACCTCCACTCGAACCAACAGCGCCTCACGGCGCAAACAGGAGATTAGCCAGAGCCACTACTCGTGAATAAAGCCAGAGAGCCCGACGCCGACCGGTGTTCGCGTTCCGGGGCTACCCGATGGTTGGCATGCCCGTCGTGC
>NZ_JBFAJO010000130.1:0-12268 GCF_040655255.1 Kitasatospora sp. NPDC050463 | reverse complement strand
CCCGCAACCGCTCCGGGTATGGGCCGTACTCGCCAATCGGCAGATACGGCTCGATTAACTCCCACTGACTGTCGGTGAGTTGCCTGCGCGTCACATACAGAGTCCTACCGGATCCCAGCTACGGGCGGACATGAAATCGCAATATTGATCACAACATCACACAGGCCCTAATGGGCTCTCACGCGTCTGGTGTCGTGTGCCCAGATCGCGATCTCGACGCGGTTGCGTGCGCCGAGCTTGGTCATCAACGATGCGACGTGGGTCTTGACCGTGCTCAGGCCGACGAAGAGCTCGGTGGCGATCTCGGCGTTGGTCCGGCCCCGTGCTACCAGCGCGAGCACCTCCTCCTCGCGCTCGGTGAGCGGGTCGGTCGGCTGGACCGGTACCACCGGCGCCTGGTCGGCGAAGGTCGCCAGCAGCCGGCGGGTGACGTTGGGGGCGATCAGCGCGTCCCCGTTGGCCGCCGCGTGGATGGCCTGCACGAGGAGCTCCGGCCCGGCGTCTTTGAGCAGGAAGCCGCGGGCGCCGGCGCGTAGGGCGCCGAGGACGTACTCATCGAGGTCGAAGGTGGTGATCACGACGACCGCCATCGGGTCCGTCACGTCTGGCCCGGCCAGGCGCCGCGTCACCTCGACGCCGTCGAGCCCGGGCATCCGGATGTCGACGAGAAGGACATCGGGACGCAGCCGGGTCGCCAGGTCGAGCGCTGCGAGCCCGTCTGCTGCCTCCCCCACGACCTCGAGGTCGGGTTGCGCGCCGAGGATCATCACCAGTCCGGTCCGGACCATGTCCTGGTCGTCGGCTACGACAACACGGATGCTCATGCCAACGCCTCCACCGGCAGCACGGCCTCGACCACCCAGCCACCCTCGGGCGCCGGCCCCGCGGAGAGCGATCCGCCGAGGAGCTGGGCGCGTTCGGCCATGCCCAGCAGGCCGAACCCAGGCTCCGGGGCTGGCCCCGGCTCGGTCTGTCCATCGTCGCTGACACGCAGCCTGACGGCGTCGCCCTCCCGGCGTACGTCGATCGCGACGCGGGTCGCGCTCCGGGCGTGCCGTACGGCGTTGGTCAGCGACTCCTGCGCGAGCCGGTAGAGCGCGGCGTCCACGGGTCGTGCCAGCCGGGTGAACGAACCGTCCAGCGAGACCTCGACGGTGGGCGTCGCGTCGGCGCGCGCCAGAGCAGGCAGGTCCGCGACACCCCGCTGCGGTGAGTAGGCGACGGCTTCCTCCTCACGGAGCACCCGCACCATGGATCTCATCTCCGCCAGGGTTCGCGACGCTTCACACTCGATCGCGGCCAGGACCTCGGCAGCCTTCTCAGGCTGGATGCCGGCGACCACGCCACCGGCCTGCGCCTGCACCGCGATGGCCGAGACGTGGTGGGCCACGGTGTCGTGCAGCTCTCGCGCCAGCGCCATCCGCTCCTGATTGCGGATCTCGCGCTGTTGGCGATGCCAGAGGTCCGCGCGGTAGCGGAACACCGCCGCGAGGGCGACGACCAACAGCAAGAGGACGCTCCCGCCGAAAACGTCGGCCCAGCCCGCGGAGGAGGCGTACATCCCCAGCGCGACGACGACTGTCACGAACGCCGTCCCCAAGACGATCTCCCGTCCCGAGCCCCATCGCACCAGGGAGTAGAGCAGGATCAGGACGGCCATCATGGAGTAGAGGTCGAGGTCCCCGGCGTGCGCGGTCAGCTGCAGGACCGAGAGCAGCCCGGCGACGCCCCACCCGACCAGGGCGGCCATCAGGGGGCGACCCCGCCGCCAGAGCAGGGCAGGCATCAGCGCCAGGGCGAGCACCGTCACAAGGGGTCGCCAGGCCAAGCCCGGTCGAGCGATGCCCTCGACCAAGGCGGCGGCCGCGAGCACGCCCACCAGCAGCCAGTCGAGCCGACCGATGGGTGGGGCCTCAGCAGGCCGCGGCTCATGCCAGATGGAGCGCCGGAAAGTGATCACGGCTCCAGCCTAGGGATCGGCGCGCCTCGGCGTACCCGCCGAAAGAACGAGAGACAGACCATTCCATCGGCCAGGCGAACCCCAGCCTCCGGGCCGAGGCGCCCGCCGCCGGGCTCAGCGATCGTGGACCTACCGATCCTCACCCCAACGGAGCCAATGATGAGAACAGGTCAACCCACCACCGTCACACTGGAAGACCAGCGGATGCCGGTGAGAGCCAAGCTCGCCGCAACGTGGACAAGCTTCATGTTCCTCTACGCCTACGTGGACATTCTCAACTTCTTCACGCCCGGCGTCGTCGAAGACATCCTCGACGGCAGGGTCTTCAAGTTCGGCCTCTCCCAGACCTTTTCGACCACGGCGCTGACCCTCGTGGCCATCCCGATCCTCATGGTGGTGCTGTCGATGACGCTGCCCGCCAGGGTGAACCGCATCGCGAACCTCATCGTGGCTTCGCTCTACGTCCCCGTCACGGCATTCAACGTGGTGGGCGCGTCCTGGCTGTACTTCTACGGTCTTGGCGTCGTACTGGAATTGATCCTTCTCGCCCTCATCGTGCGGTTCGCGTGGACCTGGCCCCGCACCGCACCGTCGGCGACCACGGCGACCAGCCCGGACCGTGCAACCGTTCGCGACCAGCCACAAGCGTGAGCCCGACAACAGTCCCCGTCCTGTTCGGAGCCATCTGCTGGTAGGGGCCTTCCAAGGCCCCTACCAGCAGGTCAGGTCATCGGATGCGCACACAGGCACCGCATCGTCGTTTGGGGCGTTCGACGAGCTGACCGCGTTCGAAGCGGGCCCCGGCGCGGACCAGCGGGACGAGGTGGGTACCGGTGATCGCGCGCCATCGGGCCTGGGCGGTCTCGACGGCGGCCTTGCGCAGCCGCTTGGGGCAGGTACGGGAAGAGATGCCGCAGATGGGAACGGGCGTGGCGGAGCCACCTGGCCTCAGAGGTGAAGCCGAGCATCGCCTGCATCATCGCCAGCGGGACCAGCTCGGCGTCGGTGAGCCGCGGGGCGACCCCCACGGCCGGCCATGGCGCGAGCTGCGGAGATGCTTTCAGCAGATCGTCGGTCTTCACATAGAGTGCGGTCGCGAAGGTGTCCAACTCTGTCTTCACACACTGACGTTGGACACCCCCGCGCTATGCGCGCAGCCGATCCCTTGGAGCATCATGATCCTCCCCAAAGATCGCGACCCCCGCTTCATCACCATCCGCCGTGGGGGGACGCTTACGGACTCCGACCATCGGCTCCTGGCTTTGTGGGCCGCCGCGTGCGCGGAGCACGTTCTGCACCTCTTCGAGTCGGTGCAGCCCTCGGACGCGCGGCCCCGCGAGGCGATCGAGCAGATTCGGGCATGGGCGTGCGGCGAGATCAAGATGTCTCAGTCCCGAGCGGCGGGTGGCCATGCCATGGCTGCCGCAAGAGAGTTGACCGGAGCCGCTCGGCACGCCGCATATGCTGCCGGCCAGGCAGCGGTGGTGGCGCATGTCGCCGCACACGAGCTTGGCGCTGCCGCCTACGCGATCAAGGCCGTGCGTGCGGCGGCCCCCGCACGGGAGGGTGAGAGTGCCGGCAGACTCGAGTGCCGTTGGCAGCGCGAACAGCTCCCGGATGTGATTCGCGAACTCGTCCTAGACGATCAGCGGTTGCGAAACGAGATCTGCTGGTCGGTCTTCGACTGTTGACGGGCATGACGGCTTGTCTGCACTGCCCCGTTGGAGTCGATCGTCTAGTACTCCAGTATGGTTTCGCGATCTATCCAGTGGGCTCGTCGCGGTAGGGGCTGCGCCGGGCTGTCGCCTGGTGCTGTCGGCACCAGATGGACCAGTGCAGCAGCCTGGCCGTGGACAAGGCAGCACTCGGACAACCACCCCAACGACACCGCCGAGCCGGTCGAGGCGGCTGTCGGAGATGAACGTGGCGGGCGCGGTGCGTCGCAGCGTGAGCGGCCCCGGCCGCTGCGAGGTGGATGCCGGGCTATAGTCACAGGGTCGCGAAGAACGATGCCTCGCGGGTCCACCCGCCGGGTATCGCGCATACATCGATGCAGATGGTTCTGATCGGTGAGCGTCTCCTGCCGAGACCGGACATCCCGTCCGCTCACGGCGCTGACTATCGCCGACGCGTGTCGGCGCTACAGAGGAGCGCAGCATGCAGAAGACCATCGCCATCGTCGGAGCGGGACTGGGCGGGCTGACGCTCGCCCGGGTGCTTCAGGCTCACGGCGTCGCCGCGACGATCTACGAGGGTGAGGCCTCGGCGTCGACCCGTGCACAGGGTGGCCTGCTTGACATCCACGAAGAGACCGGACAGGTCGCGCTTCGCGCAGCTGGTCTGCACGACGAGTTCCTCACTCTGGTCCGCCCGGGCGAGGACGCCAAGCGTGTGGTCGACCGCCACGGCATGATCCTGTTCGACATGCCTGCGGACCCCGGTTCGGCCCGTCCTGAGGTGGATCGTGGCGAACTCAGGCGCCTGCTCATCGACTCGCTGGCGCCCGGGACGATCAGGTGGGGTCACAAGCTCGCCTCGGTCCGGCACCGTCCGGAGGGCGGCTACGGTCTCGCCTTCGCGGAAGGTTCCGCCACCCGCGCCGACATCGTCATCGGCGCGGACGGCGCCTGGTCGAAGGTGCGTCCGCTGCTCACCCCCGTCGAGCCTCTCTTCAGCGGAACCTGCTTCATCGAGATCGCCCTCACCTCGGGCGGCCAGAACTGTCGGGCGAGCGTGGCTGCGATCGGCAGCGGCACGCTGATGGCGGTCGCGCCGGGCAAAGGCATCATTGCCCATCGCTACGCCGACGGGCACGTGCGCGGATACGTGGCGCTGAACAAGCCCGAGGAGTGGCTGAGGTCGATCGACTTCGGCGACCCGTCCGCGGGCCTCCGCCAACTTGCCGACGAGTTCGACGGCTGGTCGCCGCTGCTCACCGCCTTCGTGACAGAGAGCGACGCGGAACCGTGGCTCCGACCCATCTACGCCCTTCCCGTCGGGCTTGAATGGGACAGGGTGCCCGCAGTGACACTCGTCGGCGACGCCGCGCATCTGATGTCGCCCTTTGCCGGCGAGGGCGCGAACCTCGCCATGTACGACGGCGCGGACCTGGCGAGCAAGCTGGTTGAGCAACCCGACATCGAGGTCGCGCTCAGCGCCTACGAAGAGCGGCTGTTCCTGCGTAGCAGTGACGCCGCCGGCCGCTCGGCGCAGAACCTGGAAGTCTTTTTCGGCCGGGAAGCACCGCAGAGCGTAGTCACTCTGTTCGATCACTCCTGATGCCTCAGTCAGGGTTCGCGATCTTGCCGCGGACCCGGCGGGGAACGGGTGCGGCCATCGCGTGATCATCGGGGGTTGTGTGGACTCCTGAAATTCCGTCGAGGTCGAACAGCACGAAGGGGGCGGCCGTACGGCGGGTGTCCGCCGCGGCGGTGCCGCCCTCCGCGTCGTCCCACAGGATCGGGTCGGGCCAGGCCGTGACGTCCATGCGAGCTCCAGACGAGGGGAGGGGGTGGGTCAGGGGGCGAGCAGGTCGGCGCAGGCGAGGGCGTAGGAGACCCAGTCCCAGTCCCCGTCCTCGGCGGCCCAGCAGGCGGAGAGCACCGCCTGCGCGTAGGCCCAGCCGCAGACCCGGTGCCGGTCGAGTTCCAGCAGCTCGGCCATCCGGCCGATCCGACGGTCCAGCAGCCGACGCGCGCCCGCCTCGCGGACCAGGTGCGGAGCCGGGTTGCGCAGGAAGGCCCCCAGGTCGAAGGCGGGTTCGCCGCGCAGGCCCTTCGGGTCGATGACTACCCAACCCCGCTCGGAGGAAAGGATGTTGGCGTGGTGCAGGTCGCCGTGCAGGACGGTCCGCGAGGCGCTCGACGAGGCCAGCTCCGCGTACAGGCCGCGCGCCCTGGCCAGGACGGGAGCGGGGACCGCCCGGGCGCCCGGCCGTCCGGGCTCCAGGAGGGCCGCGCCCCAGGCGGCCGCGTCGGGCAGCGGCGCGTCCTCGTCCTCGTGCCAGAACCGGCGCAGCACGTCGCAGGCGATCCCGACGGCCCGCTCCTCCTCCCCGGGGAAGAGGCGGCCCAATGGGGTTCCAGGGAGCAGTCGTTCGAGCAGGAAGGCGCCGAGCCGCGCGTCGCGGGCCAGCACCCGCACCACCGCCGGCCCGGCGGCCGCGTCGAGCACCGCCAGTTCGTCGTGGTACTCGGCCGAGCCAGGCGGCACCAGCTTGAGCACGACCGGGCGGCCGTCGGGAAGCACGGCTGCGCGGACCAGGTTGAAGGAGAGCACGTAGCGCTGCGGGAGGAACTCCAGCCCCCACAGCTCGGTGCACGCGGCGAGCCGCCCACCCGCGTCGGACGTGACCCCGGCTCCGGGCGCGGGCCCGTCGGGCTCAAGCGCTGACAATGGAACGCCCCTCTCCGTTCGGCCGGTACGGCGGTGGTGCCACACGGCCGTCCTGCGCGCGCCCCCGGCGGAGCGCGTCGCTCCCGGGGGCCGTCAGCCAGCGGACGTCGGCGTCCGTCACCGACTCCCGCAGCGCCTGCGGCAGGTCGGTCCGTGCCCACCGCTCGACCAGTGTCTCGCCCAACAGCCTCGCGGACACCATGTCGTAGCGCGCGCACCCGGGTCGGCGGCGAGCAGCCCGGCGGCGACGAGGGCACCGGCCTCGGGCGTGCCCCAGGCCGGGTGCGAGGCGGCGTAGGGGAGGTCTGCGTAGAGCAGGGTCTCGGCTGCGGTCCGGCGTCGGTGCAGGACGGCAGCCCGGACGCGGGCGTGGTCCTCGTTGCCGATCCCGGCGCAGACCAGCACCGTCGCCCCGGGTACGGACCCGGAACCCAGGAAGGCCGAGAGCTCGTCGAGGGTCGCGCCGGGCTCCTCGTAGGGGTTGTCGGGCAGTGGCAGGGCGATCCGGGCGACGCCCAGCAGGCGGCAGGCCCGTTCGTCCTCGAGCGCCCGGGCCCGCGCGGCCCGGGCCGGATCGGCGAAGCCGCAGCGGAGGTCCCAGGCGGACGGCTCCCGCGGCCCTGCGGGCGCGCCCCCGAAGACCGTCACCAGCGTCGCCCGCGCCCCCAGCCCGGCGAGCAGGCCACCCAGGGAGAGGACCCCGTCGTCGTAGTGGGGGGAGATCACGAAGACCGGCGGGCCGGCGGTGGACGGGATCACGAGGGGCTCGCTGCCCCCAGGTCTCCGACCGAGCGACCGCCGTCCTGACCGAGCTGTTCGCTGCGGGCAGCAGAGTGGTGGCCGTCGCGACCAGGGACGCCGGTACGGACACCGCGATCACCGCCGTCGACGAGTCCGGTCTGCGCCTGGCCGGTTTCATGGTGTTCCTCGATCCGCCGAAACTAAGCGCCGCCGACTCCCTGCGCCGCCTGGCCGAGCTCGGCATCACTGTGAAGGTCTGCACCGGTGACAACCCGCTGGTCGCCGAGAAGGTCTGCCGCGACTTCGGGCTGCCGGTCGGCCGTACGCTGACCGGTCAGGACATCGCGGCGCTGGACGACCAGCAACTCGCCGTGGCGGCACAGGAGTCCACGGTGTTCGCCCGGGTCTCACCCGAGGACAAGGCCCGGATCGTACGGGCACTTCGACGGCGCGGACGGGCCGTCGGATTCCTCGGTGACGGCGTCAACGACGCGCTCGCGCTGCACTGCGCCGACATCGGGCTGTCCGTGGACACCGCGACCGACGTGGCCAAGGACGCCGCCGACGTCGTCCTGCTGGAGAAGGACCTCGGGGTGCTGGCCGAAGGCGTCGCTGGCGGTCGTCGGATCTTCGCCCACACCATCAAGTACGTCCTCATGGGCACGTCCAGCAACTTCGGCAACATGTTCAGCGCGGCGGGGGCATCCCTGGTGCTGTCCTTCCTGCCGATGCTGCCGTCCCAGCTCCTGCTGAACAACCTGCTGTACGACTCCAGCCAGCTGGCCATCCCGACCGACCGGGTGGACGCCGAGCAGCTGCCGGCGCCCTCGCACTGGGACATCTCCCTCATCCGCCGGTTCATGCTGGTCTTCGGACCGGTCAGCTCGGTGTTCGACTTCGCCACGTTCTGGGTGATGCTCGGGGTCTTCCACGCCGGGCCCGCCCTGTTCCGCTCGGGCTGGTTCGTGGAGTCGCTGGCCACCCAGACCCTGGTGATCTTCGCCATCCGTACCCGGCGGGTGCCGTTCCTGCGCAGCCGCCCGAGCCGACCGCTGCTGGCCGCGGCACTGGGCGTGGTGGCGCTCGGCATCGTCCTGCCGCTGTCGCCCCTGGCTCCCGCGCTGGGGTTCCGGCCGCTGCCCGTCGGGTTCTTCCTGGCGCTGGCCGTCATGACCGGGCTGTACCTGGTCCTGATCGAGATCGCCAAGCGCCTCTTCTTCGGCCGGCCTGCCCGGCCGACCGCGGCTCCCGCCCGCCGGCGCGGCCACGAGCACCGCGTCCAGCGCCGGGCCAGCCGGTTCAGCCACCTCGGCCCGCTCGCTCCCGGCCGGCGCTGACGTGATCCTCGGTGGCCGGGGGGCTGCCCGAAGGTCCCGGGGTCCCGGCCCCGGTGGCCCTATGGCCCCGAAGGCCGGGCCGGGCATGGTGGACGTACGGACTGCCGACACGAGAAGGTCGCCCTCGGGGCGCACGATGGAGGCACGGCCCGAATCAGGCGAGACAGCGATCCCTTCGGGAGACCACCATGACCCAGCCGTCCTTGACCCTCGCGGAACTCCGGCTGCTCGCGGACGCCGGGGGCGCGGCGCCGTCGCTGCACAACAGCCAGCCCTGGCGCTTCCGCCCCGGCCCGGGCCGCAGGAGCCTGCTGGTCTTCGCCGACCCCACACGCGCCGTGCCCGTTGCCGATCCGGACGGCCGGTCCCTGCATATCTCCGTGGGCGCGGCGCTGTTCAACCTGAAGACGGCCGGCCGGCACCTCGGGCGAGCCGCCACCGTGGCGCTGTGTCCCGAGTCGGCGGACCCCGACCTCCTCGCGGTCCTCGACCTGTCCGAGCCGGGCTCGCCCGATGATCCGGACCTGTACCCGGTTATCGAGCAACGCCACTCCAGCCGCCGACCGTTCACCAACCGCGACGTGCCGGAAGCGGTGTTCGGGGAGCTGATCGAGGCCGCCGCTGCGGAAGGCGCCACGCTGACCGTGCTGGAGGAGGCCGACGTGCGCCGGGTGCTGGAGCTGACCACCGAGGCCGAGCACCGGATCACCGCGGACATCGCCTTGCAGGCCGAGACCCGCAACTGGCTGCGGTTGGAGGAGCCGGCTTCCGACGGAATCCCGGCGGCGGCGCTGGGCCCGCTCGACCGTGACGCCCGGGTGCCCATGCGTAGCTTCACCGGACACCCGCCCAGGCCCGCCCCGCACGCCGAGCACTTCGAGGCGCTGCCACAGGTCGCCCATTTCACCACGCACGGTGACCGCCCTGCGGACTGGCTCCGGGCCGGTCAGGCGATGGAGCGGGTCTGGCTGCTCGCGACGCTGCACGGGGTACGGGCCTCGGTGCTGCATCAGGCCGTGGAGTGGGCCGACACCAGGTGGCGCCTGCGCGACCCGGCCGAGGGGCCGGGCCACGTCCAGATGGTGATGCGACTCGGCTACGGCACACCCGGGGCACCGACGCCCCGGCGAGCGGTGGAGGAGATCCTCGACCTCCGCGAGCATCACGAGGACGCTGACGGAGCATCGGACAACAGCTGAGACGGTGGCTCACGGAGGGCCGGCGGGGCGCTGGTTGTCAGGGCGTCGGCGATTGAGTTCGCCTCGTTGACGCTCTTTGGGTTTCCCGCCGTGGTCGCCGCCGACCAACTCTTCTTCCTCACCACCCCGATCCGGCACAACGGTAGGCTCCGGCCCCCTGTCATCTCGGCCTAACGGCCACGCCCTCGCAGGCGTTACCGGGAAGGTGCAGGAACCCGGCACTACCGACGAGCTCAAGATGTACCTGCGCACCGACGGCGACCTCGCCCAGCAAATCCGCTTCCAGCTCGTGGCCGCGCCAGTCCCGCATGGTCTCGGCGGTCGGCGTATGTGCCGAGGATGGCCGGGCCGCCCTCACCGGCGAGCTGCCCGGCGCCGCGTCGCTGCCGGTGAGCGAACGCTTCTGACGATCGATGGAGGCCTTGCGCTCTTACCGCGCCCGGCCCCACCCGGCTGACGCTACTCGGTCAGCCCTATGTGTTACGGGGAGGCTCGGCATGGCCACCGTGCGCGGAGAGGAGGGTGGTTCCGATGGAGCGGGCGTGGACGGTGCGGTGGCCGAGTGCGTGGAGGGCATCCTCAGCGGTACACCGCGCGGTCGATGGTGAACCTGAAGAACTCGCCCTCCGACCAGCGCTCAGTGCCGTACCACCATCCAGCGCTCGCGGTGCGCGGGATCGTGAAGCCGCCGAAGACGGCCTCGTCCTGGAAGTCGGCGCCGAAGATGTGCTCGCGGTAGCCACTGCGGTCCGGATCACCCCATCGGCGCAGTGTGACCGACTCCAACGCCCCCGACGCCGCGACCTCCACCGTCACGCGGACCTCGCGTTCCCCGACCGAGACCCGGGCGACAGCCCGCCGGTCGTCGACCGGCTCCCACACGATCGCCGGCCCCAGGGCCGCAGCCGGCACGAGGATGAACTCGCCGGCTAGGCGACCGGCGGCACTGCGGGTGATATCGGCTCCGATGCCGGACATGACCGGGACCGCGCCGAGCAGCCGCCAGCGCATCTCGCCGGTCCCGTTGCTGTACCGGTCGAACCCGCTGACCGGCAAGACGGTCAGATGCGCGGTCGCCGCCCAGAGGAACCCCTGCGGCGGGGTGAGGATCTGGGCGGCTTCGAAACGCCGCCAAGTGCCCAGCCGGATCTCACCGTGCATGGCCAACTCGACCGATTGCAGCAACGCGGTCCCGGGGACGATGGCGTGCACCAGCCAGCGCCGCACCGGCGGGGGCAAATGCGCCACCATGGCCGGATCGAACACCGCGGGCCGCGGGGTGGGGACGGCAAGGGATGCCCATTCCCGGCGCGCCCGACCGATGAACGTGCGCGGGGGTCGCCCGATGGCCGGCGGCTGGCTCACCGGAACCTCACCTGCGCGCCGGTGGGTCCGTGACCACGCTCAGGCGGGGCCGTTCCCGTCGCCGACGACGGCCGATGCCGAGTGGTTCCGGGCACATCCGCCTCCTGGCCTCCGGACCCGCCAACCGGGTCGCCAGCTCCGAGTCTGGCCGCCGCGAGGGGGCGTTTCCAGGGCTGAACGGCACCGATGCGCCCGGCGAACGGCCCGATGCGTATGAGGTCGACGGCCCACTGGCCGTCCTCAGTGTGTGAGCGGTCCCGCCGTCGCCGTCACGCCATCGCGCCGCCGCCATCTGGCCCCACCGGCCGGTGCGGCCGGTCTGGGGCGCGGGCAGAATCGGTGGGAGAGTCGGCGCCCTCTGCCCTGTCAGCCGGTGACGGTGACGGTGACGGTGACCTGGGCACTATGCCGACCACCGTCTCCGGGAGGACATCGTGAACGAGAACACCACCCGGTCGGCCGACCGTGAACTCCTGCACCGGATCGACGTGCGGCGAAGGCAGCTCGGCCTCACCGAGGCGGAGCTGGCCGAACGGGTCGGAATGTCGCCCCTCTACTTCCGGCACCTCCTCGACCTTGGGACCGACTTCTCACCCAGCGGCTTCCTGCACATCGCCACCGCCCTGGGGATGACCTACCAGGAGTTGGTGGAAGGCCGGACCGACGCACCGCCGGGGCAGCCCGGAGCATCCGCCCACCCTGTGCTCATGAGGCTGACAGCCGACGAGTGCTGGGAGCTGCTGGGCACCCACGGAATCGGGCGGATTGCGCTGCCCGTCCACCCGGGGCCCAGCGTGTTCCCGGTCAACTACCTCGTCGACGGCGACACGGTCGTCTACCGGACGGATCCTGCTGGCGCGGCGGTGGCCGAACCCGGCGGTGAGGTCTCCTTCCAGGTGGACCACATCGACGAGCACCGGCGCGACGGCTGGAGCGTGCTGATCGTCGGTACCGCCGAGCACGTCACCGACACGGCTTCCAACCAGCGCCTGGCCGAGCAGCCTGGCTGCGAACCATGGGCCGGCGGTGTCCGCAGCCTGTGGATCCGCGTCATCCCGGCCAAGGTGAGCGGTCGCCGAATCCACGGTCTCTGACGGAGGGCCTGGTAATACCCGTCTGAGGGTGGGGCGGACTAGGGAGCGTATTTGATCGTGATCATGGAGCAGTTTTGGTGAGTGAGGTGTCCCCTGGAGTGTGGACACAGGGGTTTCATGCCGCGAGGGAGAGTTTAGCCGGGGCGTGGTGCCGCTGTTCGAACTCGATGGGTGGGA
>NZ_JBFAJO010000129.1:0-12283 GCF_040655255.1 Kitasatospora sp. NPDC050463 | reverse complement strand
CCCGAAGGACCGGGCGGCCATTCCTTCGGAGCCACAAACGGCAACCACCCATCAGCCACACCCGGTCCTCCCGGACCGCCTCACATTCTTAGGGAGCCACCCATGGCCGACATCACCAAGCGCTTCGGACTGCGCCATCTGCGCGCCGTCCCGACCGCCCACATCCGCCATCTGAACCGGGGTGAGGTCGTCCACGACGGCGCCGGCCTGGCCTTCTGGTTCCGGCCGCTCACCGCCGCCCTCTCCGAGGTGCCGGTGGACGACCGCGAGCTGGCCATGCTGTTCCATGCCCGCACCTCCGACTTCCAGGACGTCACCGTCCAGGCCACCCTGACCTACCGGATCACCGAACCCGCCGTCGCCGCCGCCCGGGTCGACTTCGGCATCGACCCCGACAGCGGCGCCTGGCGCGCCGCCCCGCTCGACCAGCTCGCCACCCTGCTCACCGAGACCGCCCAGCAACACGCCCTCGGCCTGCTCGCCCGCACCCCGCTCGCCGCCGCACTGGCCGACGGCGTCAGCGCCGTCCGCGACCGGATGGCCGACGGGCTCGCCGCCGAACCGCGCATCACCGAGACCGGACTCGCCGTGATCGCCGTCCGGGTGGTCGCGCTGCGCCCCGAGCCGGAGGTGGAGCGCGCGCTGCGCACCCCCGCCCGCGAACTCGTCCAGCAGGAGGCCGACCGGGCCACCTTCGAGCGGCGCGCCGTCGCCGTCGAGCACGAGCGCGGCATCGCCGAGAACGAACTCGCCAACCGGATCGAACTGGCTCGCCGCGAGAAGCAGCTGCTCACCCAGCAGGGCGCCAACCGGCGCCTCCAGGCCGAGGACGAGGCCGTCGCCGACAGGGTCCGCGCCGAGGCCGAGGCCGAGCGCCGCACCAGGCTCGCCACCGCCGAGGCGGAAGCCGCCCGCGCCCTCGGCCAGGCCCGCGCCGAGGCCGAGGCCGCCTGGCTGACCGCCCACCAGCAGGCCGACCCGGCCGTGCTGCGGGCGCTCGCCCTGATGCGGCTGGCCGAGCACCTGCCCCGGATCGAGAACGTCACCGTCACCCCGGATCTGCTCACCGGGCTGCTCAGCAGGCTCTCCGGCACCGCGGGTGAGCAGTGACCCTGGCGCCCCGGGCCGTCCTGGTACACCGCCGCACCGAGTACGAGGAACTCCTGGCCCACCACGGCACACCCGGCCAGGCCGCGTTCTTCCTGTCCGCCCGGGGCCGGTCGGTGGCCGAGGTCGAGGAGCGCCACCGCCGACAGGCCGACGCGCTCGCCCGGGCGGCCGCCGCCGTACCGCTGGAGTGGCGGCGCACCCGGGTCGAGCGGGCGGACCTGCCGCGCTTCCTGTTCGAACCCGAGGACGTGGTGGTCGTGGTCGGCCAGGACGGGCTGGTCGCCAACGTCGCCAAGTACCTGGACGGCCAGCCGGTGATCGGCGTCGACGCCGACCCCGGGCGCAACCCCGGCGTCCTGGTCCGCCACCGGGCCGACGTGCTGCCCGCCCTGCTGCCGGCCGCCGTCGCGCGCAGCGGCGCGCGGCACCTGGAGGAGCGCACCATGGTCGAGGCGGTCGCGGACGACACCCAGCGACTGCTGGCCCTCAACGAGGTGTACGTCGGACAGCCCGGGCACCAGACCGCGCGGTACCGGCTGGCGGTGGCCGGCGCGCCGGACGGTGCCCCGGAGCGCGCGCCCGGTCGGAGCACGGACGGCCTGGGCTCGGGCGGGCTGGGCTCGGGCGGGCTGGGCTCGGCCGGGCGGAGTGGGGCGTCGGGCCGGAGTGGGGCGTCCGGCCGGGCGCACGCCGCCCCGGCCGAGCCGCAGGCGTCCTCCGGCGTGCTGGTCGGCACCGGTACGGGTGCCACCGGCTGGTGCCGCTCCGCGTGGCTGGAGCGCGGTGGCCCACTGGCCCTCCCCGAGGCCGCCGCACCCGCGCTCGCCTGGTTCGTCCGCGAGGCCTGGCCCTCCCCCGCGACCGGCACCAGCCAGGTGCACGGGGTGCTCGACGCCGGCCGACAGCTGGTGCTCACCGTCGAGTCGGACCGGCTGGTCGCCTTCGGCGACGGCATCGAGACGGACGCGCTGGAGCTGACCTGGGGGCAGAGCATCCGGCTGGGCGTGGCCGCGACCCGCCTGCGGCTGCTCGGCTGAGCGGCGCCGACCACGCCGGTGCCCCCGGCCGCTACAGCAGGGTCAGGATGCGCGGCCCGTCCTCGGTGATCGCCACGGTGTGCTCGAAGTGCGCGGCCCGGCTGCCGTCGGTGGTGCGCAGGGTCCAGCCGTCCTCGTCGGTGAGGTAGTCGTCCCGGCCACCGGCCGTCAGCATCGGTTCGATGGCGAGCACCAGCCCCGGCTTGAGCGGGTACCCGCGGCCCGGGCGGCCCTCGTTGGGCACGTGCGGGTCCTCGTGCATCCGGCGGCCGATGCCGTGCCCGCCGAATCCCTCCGGCAGCCCCCGGCGGGCTCCGCGTGCGACGGAGGCGATCGCGTGCGCGATGTCACCGGTCCGGTTCCCGACCACGGCCGCGGCGATCCCGGCCGCCAGTGCCCGCCGGGTGGCGTCGATCAGCGCGTCGTCCTCCGCGCGCGGCGCCCCGACGGTGAAGCTGACGGCGGCGTCGCCCGCCCAGCCGTCCAGCACGGCCCCGCAGTCGATGCTGACCAGGTCGCCGTCCCGCAGCCGGTACGCGTCCGGGATGCCGTGCACCACGGCGTCGTTGACGGAGGCGCAGATCACCGCCGGGAACGGCACCGGCGCGAACGACGGCCGGTACCCGAGGAACGGCGACACCGCTCCCGCCCCGCGCAGCACCCCGCGCGCCACCTCGTCCAGTTCCAGCAGGCTCACTCCCACACCGGCCGTCCGCTGCACGGCCGCCAGCGCCTCGGCCACCACCCGCCCGGCCTCCCGCATCGCCGCCAGCGCCGCGTCCGACTTGAGCTCCACCATGGCTGTCCCCTCGATCCTCGACCAATTCTTATACCGGTATATCTATCACGGTCAGGGCAGGACTAGGATCGGCACATGGTGAGGACTCCGCTGACCCCCTGGGAACGCGAGCGCGGCGAGCGCTTCGGCGCACTGCTCCGCGCGGCCCGCGGCACGCGCAGCATGGTCGAGATCGCGGCGGTGGCGGGCATCTCCGCGGAGACCCTCCGCAAGATCGAGACCGGCCGCGCGCCCACCCCGGCCTTCTTCACGGTCGCCGCGCTCGCCTACGCCCTCGACCTCTCGCTCGACACCCTTGCCGCCGCCTGCGCCCTCCCGGAGGACGGCGAGGCGCTGTCGGCCTGAGGCCCCCGGGCAGGCGGAGGCAGGGGCGCTCGGCGCGCTTCGAGCCTCAGTCCGGCGCGGGCCCGGTATCCGGCCGTCCGCCGCCCTGCCCCCGGTCGGCTTCCGCGGCCGCGGTGGCGTCGACGAAGAACGACAGGAGCTTGCGGGTCATCCGGTGGTCCGGCCCAAACCTGGCGGCGCTCGCCCTCAGCGCACCGAGCGCGACCCGGACCGCCTCCTCGTCGTTCCCGGCCGACAGGTGCATCACCGCCAGGTTGTGGAGGTTGATGAGTGTGGTGGGGTGATCGGCGCCGGCGGTCCGGGCGCTCGCCTCCGCGGCACGCCGGGCCAGCGGAAGGGCCTCCTCGATCCCGCCGAGGTCGCGAAGGACGGTGGCGAGGTTGCTCAGAGTGATCGAGACCGTCGGGTGGTCCGGCTCGAAGATCTCTTCACCGATCTCCAGACACTGCCGCAGCACCCGGGCCGCATCCTCGTGGCGCTCCATCCCCCGGTAGGCGATGGCGAGGTTGTTGAGATTCGTGAGGGTCGTCGGATGGGCGGCCTTTCCGGAGATCCGACGGCTGAGGTCGAGCGCCTGCTCGGCCAGCTCCAGGGACTTCTCACTCATTCCCAGCGCCTGGTAGGTCGTGGCCAGATTGCTGAGGCACACGGACTGGACGAGCAGCCCTTTCCGCCCCGACATCCGTCGGCTGATCTCCAGGACCTTCTCGGCGAGCGGAAGGGCTTCCTCGCTCCGGCCCAGGCTGCGGTAGGTGGTGGCCAGATTCCCGAGTGCGGCGAGCTGTTCGACGTCGTCCGCGGCCTCGGCGATCTTCAGGGCCCGGCTGATCAGTTGATCGGCCCGGTCGTACCGGCCGAGGTTCCGACAGACGATGGCCAGCGAGTTGAGCGGGCCGACGAGGTCCAGGTGTCGCGGCCCGAGGACCGCCTCCGCAGCTTCCAGGGACGCCTCCGCGAAGGGCAGCGCCCGCGCGTCCAACCCGTGCAGGGCCAGGTATCCACCCATCCGGAACACCAACTCGCGGTGGACGTAGTGGTGTTCCGGGGAACAATGCGCCATCAGCGCTTCCGCGTGCGGAACGAGGGCGCGCCAGGCGGGCCAGTCGGACGGATCGTGGGTGTCCAGACCGGCCTGGGCCTGTTCGAGCAGGGACCCGGCCACCATCGCCTCCGGGACCAGGTGCACCCGGACACCGGCGGCCCGCCGGCGCCTCCTCGGACGCCACCACCGCCCTCCGACCGAGCTCTCCCCCGGTGCGGCGATCACGACCGGAACGGGCTCCGGGCTGCCGCGCAGCACCGCCTGCAGCAGACGGTGCATCCCGACGGTCGTGTCCGTCAGGTCGACGAGGCTGTACCCGGCGAGCAGGGCGAGCATCTCGTCGACGTCGGCCGGCTCCTTCATCGCCGGGGTGAGGACGTGCCGGGGGAGGTCGTCCGGCCCGAAGTGGGCGAGCATCCGCAGGAAGAAGCCGGCGTGGGGGTTCCGCTGCTCGATGGCCGCCAGGGTGTGGCGCCAGACGCGGGCGATGGTGCGTGCGGGATCCCCTCCCTCGGGAGCGCTGTCGTACATGCGCGCGGGGTCCCGGTTCAGGCGCTCCAGGTACCCGGCGATCGTGCTGCGCGTCTGCACGATGTACGCCCCCGCCTGCTGCAACGCGAGCGGAAGGTCGCCCAGCTCGGCCGCCAGCGATCCGGCGGCGTCGAGCTCCGCCGCGTCCTGCCGGCCGGTGATTCCGGAGAGGACCCTGACCGAGACCGCCCGGTCGAGGACGTCGAGGTGCAGGGGTTCCGAGGGCGCGTGCGGGCCGAGGTCGCGGCGGGTGGTGAGAAGGATCCGCCCGGTCGTCAGTTGGCCGAGGAGCAGACGGAGACCGTCGACGTCCTCCACGTTGTCGAACACGAGCAGCCATCCGTGGTGGCCCTGGAGCCAGGAGACGGCCCACTGCGCGGCCTGCTCGGCGCCGACCGGCACGGCGGACGCGGGGTTGAGACGGTGGGTCAGGGCCGCGAGCCCGGCCGTGATGTCGGCGGCGGCGATCCACCAGGTGAGGGAGTGCTCCTCCAGATGCGCGTGGGCGTAGCGCAGCGCGAGCGTGCTCTTGCCCACGCCGGCCTGGCCGTACAGGGTCCGGGCGGCCGGACCACCACCGGGCGGGGCCACGCCCGCCAGTTCGGCCAAGGCGCCTTCCCTGCCCTCGAACACGCGGCTGTCCGGAGCCGGCAGGTTGTGCACACCCGGCGGTGCGTCGACCAGGTCGGGCGGCCGTAGGGCGGAGTCCGGCAGTTCGTAGATGCGCTGATCGATGCGGGCTCCGTCCCCGGTGCTCACGAGGCCCCGAACGTTCCCCGCCGCGACGGCGCGCTCCCCCTCCGCCCTGTTGTCGTGCAACCCTCCGTGCCCCCTCGACGAATGCCCCCTCGACGGGTGCCCCCTCGACGACCGGACGGCCCCTTCCCCGGGAACCGGTCGCGGGTCGCCGCCGCACCGCCGTGACGCCGGCGGTCGACACACCCCTCTACTGCCACTCCTCGTGGCCCGCACGACCAGCCCGGTCGCCCGCTCCGCGGCGGCCGGTCGCACCCAACGATCGCATCGGGGCGGGCCGATGGCAAAGCGGCCCGGCCGGTCCGGGCCGCCGTGCGGTCCGGCCGGTGAGGCGAGCAGCCGCCACCGGGGCGGTACCGCCCCGGAGGCGGGTGAGCGGCCGGCCGACGGGAGTCGGGCCGGCCGCTCATGGGCGGGGAAGGCCTCAGGCCGTGATGCCGCCGTCGAGGACGAGGTCGGCGCCGACGGTGTAGGCGGATTCGGGGGAGGTCAGGTGGAGGACGGCGGCCGCGATCTCCTCGACGGCGCCGGCCCGGCCGACGGGGACGTCGCCCTTCATCCGGTCGGCCTTGTCGGCCGCGTTCTCGCCGGGGCGGCTGGACATCGGGGTGTCCACCGGCCCGGGGCTGACGGAGTTGATCCGCACACCGTCGCCGATGTGGTCGCGGGCCGCGCTGCGGGTGAGGGCGCTGACGGCGGCCTTGCTGACGGCGTAGGCCCCGAGGCCCGCGAGGCGCATGTGGACGCCGAGGTTGGACGCGATGTTGACGATGGCGCCGCCGCCCTGGGTGCGCATGTGGGCGATCTCGTGCTTCATGGCGAGCCAGGTGCCGGTCAGGTTGGTGTCGACGACCCGTCGCCAGTCCTCCTCCGTGAGGTCCGCGATCGGCGCCACCGCGCCCAGGATGCCGGCGTTGTTGACGGCGATGTCCAGGGCGCCGAGCCGGGCGACGGTCTCCCGGACCAGCCGGGCGGCGTCGGCGCCGTCCGCGACGTCCCCCACGAGGACAACGGCCTTGCCGCCCTCCTCCTCGATCAGCCGGACCGTTTCGGCCAGCGAGCTCTCGGTGCGGCCGGCGACCGCGACCCGGGCTCCCTCACGGGCGAACGCGAGGGCGATGGCGCGGCCGATTCCGGTGCCGCCGCCGGTGACCAGGACGGACTTGTCGGCGAAACGCGTGGTCATGCGGAGTACTCCTCGGTGTGGGTGAACGGGGGTCGTGCGGTTCGGGGGCGGGCCAGGAACACGACCGCCACGGCGGTCAGCGCGAGGCCCGCGGCGGCCGCGGCGAAGGCGACGGCGTAGCCGCCGACAGCGGTCGGGCGGGTGGCGGCGAGTGACATCAGGGCGGCGACACCGACGGTGGGGCCGAGCTCCATCGCGGTGTTGAGGACTCCCGCCGCGAGTCCGGTCCGCTCGGGCCGGACACCGCCGGTGGCGAGGACCGCCGAGCCGGCGAAGGCCGGACCGGCCCCGGCGGGCAGCAGGAGCAGACCGGGCAGCAGCCCGGTGCCGTAGGGGGTGCCGGGACCGACGCCGGCCAGCAGCGCCAGGCCTCCGGCGGCCACGGCCAGGCCACCGGCGGTGACGGCGGCCGGACCGTAGCGAGCGGTCAGTGGTCCGGCCAGCCGACCGGCGGCGAGCAGCACCGCCGCGTACGGGAGGAAGGCCGCCGAGGTGGCCAGCACGCCCCAGCCGCGCAGCTGTTGGAGATAGAGCGGGAGCACCAGGAAGGTCAACGCGGTGGCCGCGGCGGTCGCCATGACGGCGGCCAGGGCACTGGCCCGGCGGCGGTCGGCGAGGAAGCCGGGCGGCAACAGCGGCTCTGCGGTGCGCCGTTGGGCAGCCGCGAAGGCCGGCAGCAGGGTGGCGCCGAGAGCGAGTGGCAACAGCACCACGGGTTCGCTCCAGGCGCGCTCCCCGGACGCGACCAGGCCGTAACCGACCGCGCAGACACCGACGGTGGCGAGCGCGGCGCCGCGCAGGTCGAGCGTCGCGGGCGCGGTGGCACCAGGATCGGCAGGGGGCAGCAGGCGACCGGAGAGGACGAGCCCGGCCAGCGCCACCAGGACCGGCACGGCGAAGAGCCACCGCCAGGACACCCAGGCGGTGACCGCCCCGGAGAGCAGACTGCCGCCGGTGGCACCGAGCACGGAGAGCCCGCCCCAGGTGGCCATCGCCCGTCCGTAGTCGGCGGATCGGGGATGGAGCACCCGCACCACCGCGACCGCCGCCGGGGCGGCGACCGCCGCGCCGACGCCCTGGGCGAAGCGCGCCACGAGCAGGATCGGGAGGGTGGGGGCGAGGGCGCCGGCGACCGAGGCCGCGGCCAGCAGGACGAGGCCCACGCGCAGCATCCGGCGGCCGCCGTGCCGGTCGGCGAGCCTGCCACCGAGCAGCAGCAGTGAGCTGAAGGAGAGTCCGTAAGCGGCGCTGAGCAGCAGGACGCCGGTCGGTCCGAGGCCGAACTCCCTTGCCACCAGGGGCAGTGGGACGGAGAGGATCATGATGATGAAGATCAGCGTCGTCTGCACGGCGCCGAGCAGGGCGAACCCCGGCCCCGGCCCCGGCGGTGGCGGCGGCGAGGTCGGCGGAGGTGTCCGCGACGCCGCCCGTGCGGCGCCATGGCCGGCCACCCCTGAAGACGTCCGGTCGGACGCCCGCGAAGACGTCCGGCCGGACGTCGAAACCCCCCACGTCATCGAATCCCCCTCACTATATTTACCGTTCGATCCAGAATCGGGACAGCAGAGTGCAGCAACCGCGCGAGTCCGCGGCAGTCCCCTCTCCAGCAGCCGTCAGCCCGGCACTCCTCGGACCCGCACCGCTCGGCCCGATAGCCCTCGGACCCACAGTCCGCGGTCCCGCAACGCTCGGCCCCGCAACACTCGGTCGGGGAACCCTCAGTCCAGCAGCGCGAGCGCCTGATCGGCGGCGTCGCGCAGCCGGGCCGTGCCGTCACCGGCCTTGCCGATCACGCGCATGCCCTGCATCAGCACCAGCAGCATCCGCGCCAGCGCCCGGGGGTCGCGCCCCCCGGGCAGCTCCCCCTGCGCCTCGGCGCGGACCAGCGCGCCCGTCAGCACCGTCTCCAGGTGACCGAGGCTGGCCGCCACCCGGCGGGCCGCGTCCGGGTCGTGCGGAGCGAGTTCGACGGCGGTGTTGGTCACGAAGCAGCCGCGCCCGGGACCGTCCGCACCGTCCTCGCCGGCCTCCCTCGCGAAGCGGCGGACCAGGCCGCGGACGGCCGGCAGCACCGGGCCGGGCTGCGACAACTCGGCCAGCAGCACCGGATTGTGCTGCTCGCCGTAGCGCTCCAGCGCCCGCAGGTAGAGCTCGCGCTTGCTGCCGAAGGTCGCATAGATGCTGGCGCGGGCGATCCCGAGCTCCTCGACCAGCTCCGCCATCGAGGTGGCCTCGTAGCCGCGCCGCCAGAACAGCTCCAGGGCCGCCTGGAGCGCCGTGTCGGGATCGAATTCCTTGGTCCGTGCCATGCCTGAACCCTAGTCATATTCAGATCGATCGGTCAAGAAAGATGCGTAGAACTGACACGCCGGGCACCGCATAGCGGGCACGCCCACCTGAAGCCCGCACCGGCAACGGACCGTTGATCCACGAACAACAGACGGTAAACAAATTCGAACACGGTCGACTTGACAGAGTGTTGTCAATCGATCTCAGATAAGGGTACCCTTACCGCCGCTCGTCCCCCCGTCCCTCCCCCACAAGGAGACGTCCCCATGCCGGCTACCACTCCCCAACAGGCGGTCGACGCCGCCCGCCCCCTCGTCCTGACGGCCTTTCGCGTCGTCGTCGGTCTGCTCTTCGCCTGCCACGGCGCGGCCTCGCTGTTCGGCGTTCTCGGCGGCGCCAAGGGCGGCGGGTCCGTCCCGGTCGGCCAGTGGCCCGGCTGGTGGGCCGCGCTGATCCAGCTCGTCGGCGGCGTGCTGGTCCTGGCCGGCCTCGGCACCCGGACCGCCGCGCTGCTCTGCTCCGGCTCGATGGCCTACGCGTACTTCACCGTCCACCAGGAGCACGCGCTGCTGCCGCTGCAGAACGGCGGCGAGCCCTCGGTCCTGTTCTGCTGGGCCTTCCTCGCGATCGCGGCGCTCGGCTCCGGCCCGTTCGCGCTGGACCGTCTGCTCCCCCGGTGGACCGCCGGCCGGGCCTACGGCTCCGACCGGACCGAGCAGAGCGCCCGGCCCACCCCGGCCCGCTGACCGAAGCCCTGCCCGCCGCCCAGCAGGGGCCGGCGGGCAGGGCCGGCCGGCCCGCTCAGCCCTCGGCCAGGTGGCGCTCCACCGAGGCCACCTTGGTGGTGAGCCCGTTCGTGACCCCTGCCCGGTCGTCGATCTTGATGACGGTACTGACCCGCCCGCTGTAGGCCTTCACCGCCTCGATCGCCTCCCGGATCACCGGCATCACCTCGTCCCACTCCCCCTCGACACTGGTGAACATCGCGTCGGTGCGGTTCGGCAGCCCGCTCGCGCGGACCACCCGGACGGCGGCGGCGACCGCCTCCCCCACCTCCTCGCCGACCCCCAACGGGGTGACCGAAAACGCTGCGATCACGGCTCTGCTGCTCCTCTCGCCCGGTGCTGTCGCGGCGCCCGGTCCGTCGAGCACCCCGACGCCGCGACCAGGCTAGCCGCCCGAACCGGACGAACCCGGGACGGACGGCGCGGATGACGCCCCGGTGCTCGTGACGCCCCCGCCGCGGACGGACCAGCACCGCAGACGGACCGCCGCTGCGGACGAACCACCGCAGCGAGGCTGCGCGCCGCCCGGGCGGACGGACCGCCGCTCCGAACGGCGCGGGAGCCCGGGCGCCCCGTCAGGCGACCGTCGGCAGCGGCGGTTCGACCGCCAGCGGCGCCGAGCTGCGGGCACGGTGCTGGTCGGCCCAGGTGCTGAGCGCCACCGTGCAGGCGTGGTCCAGATGGCGCAGCCCCGACCAGTCAAGCTCGACCGGGCGGTCCGCCGGCAGCCGCTCCAGGGCGTCCAACAGGCGGGGCAGCCGCAGGAAGGTCGCGTTGCCGCTCAACCGGACCCGCAGCGGTGCCCCACCGAGCGCCGGGCCGGGCGGCGGTCCGACCACCGGTGCGATCACCGGGCCGGCCGTCGGACCGGCCGTCGGACCGGCCGGCACCGACAGCTCCTCCACCGCGATCTGCAGGTGCGAGGTCTGCCAGGCCGACTTGACCACCGCCAGGCCGATCCCGATCAGCACACCTTCGAACAGGTCGGTGGTGATGATCGCCACCGCCGTCACCGCGAGCACCGCCGCCTCGCCCCGGTGCTCGCGGCAGAGCCCGACGACCCGCCGGACCGGGACGAGCTTGGCGCCCGCGTGCACCAGCACAGCGGCCAGCGCCGTGAGCGGGACCAGGCCGAGCACGCCGGGCAACAGCGCGGTGAAGAGCAGCAGCCAGAGCCCGTGCAGGACGCGCGAGGCCTTCGTCCGGGCGCCGGCCTGGACGTTGGCCGCGCTGCGGACGATCACCGCCGTCATCGGGAGCGCCCCGAGCAGCCCGCAGAGCGTGTTGCCGATGCCCTGGGCGGTCAGCTCGCGGTCGTAGTCGGTACGCGGGCCGTGGTGCATCCGGTCCACGGCGGCGGCGCTGAACAGCGTCTCGGCGGAGGCGATCAGGGTGAAGGCGAGGATGGTGCCGAGGCCCGCCGTACCGGCCAGTGCGCCGAGCGCGTCGCGCTCGGGCAGCCGGACCACGTCGAGCAGGCCGGAGACCCGGATCCGGGCGACCGGCAGGTCGGCGGCGGCCGTCACCGCGGCCGCGAGGCCGACGGCGGCCAGCGGCGCGGGTACCGCACGGGCCACCCTGGCCGGCAGGTGCTTCCAGAAGGCCAGCACCAGCAGGGTGGCGGCGCCGAGGGCCACCGCGCTCGGTGCGGCCGCGCCGGTGACGGCGTCGCGCAACAGCGTGGGCAGTCCGGCGATCTTCTCGGGCCCGGTCGCGGGCGCCTTGCGGTCGGCGAGCGCGTAGAGCTGGCCGAAGAGCAGGGTCAGGCCGATGCCGGCCAGCATGCCGTGGACCACGGAGGCGGACATCGCGCGGAACCAGCGCCCCAGGCGCAGGGCGCCCATGGCCAGCTGGAGCAGGCCGGTGGCGAGCACCAGGACCCCCAGCGCACCGACGCCGTACTCCTGGACGGCCTCGTAGACCAGGACGGTCAGCCCGGCGGCCGGCCCGCTGACCTGGAGGCTGCTGCCGGGAAGCGCACCGACCACGAGGCCGCCGACGATCCCGGTGACCAGCCCGAGCTCGGCGGGAACGCCGGAGGCGACGGCCACACCGACACAGAGCGGCAGGGCGACCAGGAAGACCACCAGCGAAGCGGGCAGGTCGAAGCGCCAGGGCACGGCGCGCAGCGCGCCGACCGGACCACGGCGCAGCGGAGCACCGCGCGGGCGGGATCGGCCCGGCGGGGCGCTCTTGCGGGTCCGGCCCGGCGGGCTCTTGCGCCGACCGGGCAGGGCGCTCATCGGGCCACCCCCGAGGTGCGGGAGGAGCGGGCGGGGGGACGGCAGGCGGGTCGGCGCATGGGTGCGTTCCCTAAGAATGTGAGGCGGTCCGGGAGGACCGGGTGTGGCTGATGGGTGGTTGCCGTTTGTGGCTCCGAAGGAATGGCCGCCCGGTCCTTCG
>NZ_JBFAJO010000128.1:0-12482 GCF_040655255.1 Kitasatospora sp. NPDC050463 | reverse complement strand
AGGTGCGGCGGATCCTGCTGGCCGAGGGCGTTCGCTGGCGCCACACCCGGTCGTGGACGCGTTCGAAGGACCCGGATTTCGAGGGAAAAGGACGCTGATCATCGGCCTGTATACCAGCCCGCCCGATGGCGCGAAAGAGCGAATGTGCGCTGGTGCTGCGATCTTTCCGCAGCCCGGCCCCGTCGAGGTCACAGGCGCCCGATCGGACGCCGAAGCCGATGGGACCGCATGCGCGGGGCGAGGGGGCCACCTCGGTAGCGTCGTACTCGCACAGGGCCGAAGCCGCAGCCTGGCGCTGCTGTTCCTCTTCCTCGGCTCGACGGCGCTCTGCCTCGGTCCGGGCCGCCTCGCGTTGTAGGTCGGCGGTGACATCGTCCGGGCTCGCCCGCCCCCACGGCCGGTCGGCTCGCCGCCATCCTCAGTCGGAGCGGGCGTTGCGAGACCGGCCGGCACTTGCCGCATCCTCGCCGTCCTCAGCCGAAAATGACGCTCAGTCACTGATATCAAGCGCGGCGCGGACCGCCTCGGTGACCAGTTCCAGCCGGGCCAGGTCGCGCACCGCGGTCAGGACATGGGCGAAGTCGGTGCGCTGCGTGGTGCGCTCGCCCACGAGGCCGGCCTTCTTCAGGCGAGCGAGCGCCAGGTCGAGAAGACGGCCGGCCCGGTCTTCCTGGGCCAGGCACTCCGCGGAAGTCGGCCGCCGCAGGGCTGATGCAAAGTCGTCGTGATCAAGTAAACGTGCTGTTCGGGTGACACCGAGGAGGTCCAGCGGCCCGGTGGAAGGCTCGTAGGAGACGTGGCGACCGCGCTGGGCGCGACCCGCATCCCCAGGGCTCCGGGCGCCCGCGCGCCGAGGCGGGCCAGGGTTTGCTACGGCGCGGCGGCGGCCCGATGCCCGGTCGCAGCGTTGGAGCGGGCCCCGGCCCCGGCCAGCTGAGTCGCCCCGGGTTCGGTAGTAGGCGTCGCCGACCGATCCGATCGAGGCTGCGATGCCGGCGGCGTCCAGGTGCTCGGCGAGCCGGAAACTCGTGTACTGCGACCCGGCATCCGAGTGATGTATCAACTCGCCTCGCTGGTGGGGGAATCCATCACGGTCGCGCGGCCACAGCGCCATGTCCAGCGCATCCAGGACAAGCCGGGTCTCCTTGGAGATCGCGGCCGACCAGCCGATGATGCGCCGGGAGAAGGTGTCCGCGACGAAGGCGACGTAGACGACGCCGGACCAGGTCTTCGCGTGCGTGAAGTCGGCGGCCCAGTAGCGGTTCGGCGCACCGGCGACGAATTGGCGGTCCACCAGGTCCGGGGCGATTTCGGCGGCCGGGCCGGCAATGGTGGTGATGACCTTCTTGCCGCGCACGGCGCCGGTGATGCCGAGTTCGCGCATCAGGTGCTCGACGGTGCAGCGTGCCACCGTGTGGCCCTGCCGGCCCAGCTCCCGATTCTGTCCCTTCCCCTCGGCCCGCTTGCGCTGGTGGTACGCCCTTGGAGGCCGGGCAGGCCGGCAGGCCGGCCATCGCGGAGAGGTACATGGCCCGCAACAGGCCGCGGTGGTAGCGGCGGGGTCTGCGCAGGTTGCCGCTGACGCGGCCGGAGCCGCGCGGCTGCGGGGCCAGGCACCGGCGGGCTGGCGGTTGGCTCGGCGTTGTCACGCAGCCGGTGCACGAAGCGGCGGACGGTGCGCCCGCTGACGGTCGGGCCCGCGTTCGGTGAGTTCGCGGTGGAGCCGCAGTGCGCTGTGGCAGCCCTCGTTGAACCGGGCGATCAGGTAGGCGGGGTGCCCGTCCCAGGCTGGTCTGCCGACCGCCGGTGGGCCCGCGCCGATCAGCTCGTCGGCGGTGACGGCCCTCATGAACTTCCGCACTGTCTTGTCGTCCAGGCCCGGCTCGGCGACGAGCCGACATGATCGCCAACCGCCACGACCGGCGGGCGGCTTTCGCTGGCGCCAGAGCCACTTTGCCACGGCCGCCGACACGGGAGGAGTACCACGCGGCGTTCGTGGTCCTCGGGACCCCGGTCATGGACAAGATCGCGACATCGGTACGCCGGCTGCCGGTCCGCGATCGGGGGCGGGCCGGCGGGCCCGGCGGGTCTGATATTTCCGGGCCCGCCACTACGGGTAGGACCGCGATGCAGCAGCCGGGACGGACGGCGGAGGTGGCGGACCGGCTGCTGCATCCGGGCGATGAGGACCGGATGCCGGTGCTGTACGTCACCGTGCCGCCGTCCTCCGCCGCGGCCGCCAATCACCCGGAGCGCGGCGATCTCCGCCGCCAGCCCCTCGGTGGGGTCCCGGCGCAGTAGTGGCACCGACCGGCGGGTCCGGGCGCCGACGGGCGCCGGACGGGCGCCGGCAGGTCGGCGGGAAGATCCGGTTGCCGACGGCCCGGGCCCCCGGCCGGACCGCGCGCCGGAGAAGATCACCCGAACGGATGGCGTCGTCGTGCCGCCGGACGGCACCCGCACCCGCGCCTGCACCGGGACGAGAACCGGCGAGACCTTGGCGGGAGCGGGTGCAGACGTGGCCGGGGCGAGTGTTCACATCGCGCCCTGTCAGGGGGTTAGCTGTCCGATCTGGCTCACGTAGTTCTCGGTGAACCAGAGGTTGTCGTCGGATCCGGTGGCGATCTCCAACGGGTTCGCGCCGGAGGTCGGGACCGACAGCTCGGAGATCGTCCCCGACGTCGTGATTCGGCCGATGTCGTTGCCGTCCGTCTCGGTGAACCACAGGGCGCCGTCCGGCCCTGCGGTGATGCCCCACGGGAACGGGAAGACGGAATCCGTGAGGTCGTAGGCGGTGAACACGCCCGCCGTGGTGACCCGTCCGATCTGGGCTGCGCCGGCGTCCGTGAACCACAGGGCGTCGTCCGGCCCGGCGGTGATGCCGATGGCCAGTGAGTCCAACGAGGGAATCGCGTACTCGGTGACCGTACCGCCGGTGGTGATCCGGCCGATGCTTCCGGACAGCACTTCGGTGAACCACAGGGCGCCGTCCGACCCGGCGGTGATGCTCAACGGGTAGGCGCCCGAGGTCGGGAGCGCGTACTCGGTGACCGTACCGCCGGTGGTGATCCGGCCGATCTTGTCGGCGCCCGGCTCCGCGAACCACAGGGCGCCGTCCGGCCCGGCGGTGATGCCCCACGGGTAGGCGCCCGAGGTCGGGAGCGCGTACTCGGTGACCGTACCGCCGGTGGTGATCCGGCCGATGTTGTCGGTGTTCGACTCGGTGAACCACAGGGCGCCGTCCGGCCCGGCGACGATCTCGGCCGGCCCCGCGTCGCTGGTGGGCACGGAGTACTCGGTGAACGTCCCGGTCGTGGTGACGCGCCCCACCGCGTTCGCGGCTTTCTCGGTGAACCACAGGGCGTCGTCCGGCCCAGCGGTGATGCCGATCGGGGCCGAGTCGGCGGTGGGCGTCGCCAGTTCGTCGATGGTCGAGGTCAGGCGGGGCTGCGAAGCCTTCGGCCGGGGGTGCTTCCCGAGGCAGTCCAGGAGCCCCGCCGGCCCCCGGTGCCGGAGACAGGACTTCACCCACGGGCGCAGGGATCCGGCATGGTGCGGGGAGTCACCGAAGGCGACGGTGCCGGGCGCGCCGAGTGCGGCCGTCAGGGCCAGGACGGCGATCGCACGATAGAGCCGCCTGAGGCGGCCAGGACAGTGAGACATGAGGCAGGCACCTTTCCGAAGGACACGACGGGAGCCGGAGCGTCGGCAGGACACGCATCGCCGACGTCGGGCTTGGGGGAGAGGAAGGCGCAGTCGCCCGATACCGCGACACGCGGCTCAGGCCGATGTCGCTTCTTCGTGATCGCTGCACACGTACAATCTCCACTGAGCCGACGTCAGAAACGGTGAGTGGAGAGAAATGTCGGACGTACGCCTTTCGACACCCGGTACAGCGCCTCTCATGTGACTGTATTTCGTAAGCCCTTCTGGCCGTCGATGGCGCGTTCGCTTCCTGGTCCGAACCGGGCGGGAGGGGCGTGCGGGTTCGCGTTCGGCCGGACGAGTGAATGGCGTTTGGTTGCTGTGCGTGTGCGGATAATCATATGACTCGCCCCTGGGACGGAATCGGACCTTTGCCGTTCCAGGCCTGGACGACGAAGGAGAGCCCATGCGTATTCGATATTCCGTGGCCGCCGGAGCCGCGATGGTTGTCGCCGCCGCGGGAGTGGCCAGCGCCGCGCCGGGTGACACGACGGTCACGTTCTCTGTCTCGGGTGGTTCGTTGGCGATCTCCGTCCCGGGCCCGGCTGGCCTGGGAAGCGGGTTGCCCGGAAGCTCCGTCAGCGGACAACTGGGCAGTGTCACGGCCACCGACACCCGGGCCCTGCTCTCGGCTGCCTGGACTGCATCCGTGACCTCCACCAGCTTCACGACCGGCGGCTCCACGGCCCCGGAGACGATCCCGACCAGCGCGATCTCCTACTGGTCCGGGATCGCGAGCCCCACCACCGGCGTGGGCACCTTCACACCCGGTCAGGCCACATCGGGCCAGGCTCAGACCCTCGACAGCAGCCGCACTGCCTACACCCTCTTGGCGGGCACCGGCAACAACTCCGCGACCTGGAATCCCACGCTCGTCGCCGCGATCCCTGCCGGCGCGGTGAACGGCATCTACACCGGGACGGTGACACATTCGATCTCATAGCCTGGCCCGCCTGTTGTGCACGGCCGCAGCGGTGCTCGCACTGGCCTACGGCGCGGGCACCGCTGCTGCCGACACCCGGGCCGAGACGCCGCCTTCCACCGCCGAGGACAGCATCGGCCTCAAGCTGCTCGACGCGCCCCGGGACCGTGAAGCAGACCCGCGCGCACACATGTACATCGTGGACCACCTCGCACCCGGCAGCGTCATCCACCGCCGGGTGCAGGTGACGAACACCTCCGATACCGACCAGCGTGTTGACCTCTACGCGGGCTCCGCCGTGGTTAACGGCGGCACCTTCACCGTCGATGCCGATCGCACCTCGAACGAGCTCACGACCTGGGTCTCGGTGGACGACTGCACCTCGGACTCGGATGTGTCCAGTACGGCGACGGACTGCGCCACACCGGAGAAGGAAGGGGCCGCCCGGCCGTCCACGCCGCCGTCGTCCGCCACTGTGCGTGACGTCCCGGCGCACGGCGCAGCGGTGGTCCGGGTCAGCGTCCGGGTGCCACCGAAGGCGTCCGCCGGCGAGCGGTACGCAGTCCTCTGGGCGCAGGTCGCGGGCCCCGCGGGCCCGGCTGCGAACGTCCGCCTGGTCAACCGCGTGGGAGTCCGGATCTACCTCGATGTCGGTCCCGGAGGCGAGCCGCTGTCGGACTTCCAGATCAAGGAGCTGACCCCCGCGCGCGCCCCCGACGGTACCCCGAGGGTCGTGGCCAAGGTCCACAACACCGGCGGGCGTGCCCTCGACCTGACCGGATCCATGTCGATGACCGACGGGCCGGGATCTCTGAGCGCCGGTCCCTTCACGGCGAACCTCGGCACCACACTCGGCGTCGGTGAGACCGAGCCTGTCACCGTCCCCCTGGACAGGCAGCTTCCCAACGGCCCCTGGAAGGTCCGCCTCACACTGACCAGCGGTCTGGTCCAACATACCGTCACGGCCACCGTGACCTTCCCCGACGGCTCCCAGAGCGGTGCATCGGTCACACCGAGCACCGCGGACTCCGCTTCGATGCTGCCGGGCATGACCGTGGGTGTGTCAGCCATCATCTTCCTGGCCGTCCTCGGCTACGGGGTGGTCCGCCGCAGACGGGTGAGCTGAACCCGGAAGATTTCAAGTCCAGTGAGACGGTCGTGACGCTATGAGGTTTGTGGTGCGGGTTCCCTGCGCTTGGCCGGGTCGTTGATCCACGCGGTCTTGGGGATCTCGGGTGGTCTGGGGCGGCGGCCGAAGCGTTCGGGGTGCCGTGCATAGGCCTCGGCGAGGGTGACGGCCCGCTGGTCGCGGATCTCCTGGGCGGTGCCGAAGTGAACGCTGGCGGGCGTGTGCAGTCCGATGCCCGAGTGTCGGTGCTCATGGTTGTAGTACGAGATGAAGGCGTCGAACCATTCGCGGGCGTGGGCCAGGGAATCGAACCGCTCGGGATAGTCGGCAAGGCCACGTAGTTAAGCCGATAATCCCGCTGTCAAGTCTGGCGTGTGTTTTGGGACTTCCGCACGTGGGCCAACGGGACCAGCGGTAGAGCAGGAAGCCGACCAAGGTCTTCCACTCCCGCGAGGTCCCGTTGTCCTACCAGTGTGCCACCACCACATTCACTCGGAACGTCACGGTCGCGGCTGGCGACCTGGCCCCCGGGCATCTCGGCGAACTGACGCGCCATGCCCCCTTCGAACTCGTCGACGCCGTCATAGCGGAGACGAACACGGCAGGGCGGCGCCGCAGGCACCTGCCCTCCCGCGTCGGGATGTACTTCCTGCTCGCCCTGGCACTCTTCCCCGGGCTCGGCTACCTGCATGTCTGGGAGAAACTGTGCGCCGGGTTGTCCGCCCTGCACCCGTATCAGCCTTCGGAGAAGGCGTTGCGGGATCTACGTCGCCGTCTCGGTGCGGCCCCGCTCAAGACGCTGTTCGAAGCCCTGGCCGGTTTCCTCGCCCAGCCCTCCACACCCGGCACCCACTACCGGCGCTGGCGGACAGTCGCGTTCGACGGCTGCAGTTCGATCCGGGCAGCCGACCGCCCCCGCATCCTGGAGCGTCTGCGCAAGACCCGTCACCGCTGGGGCGAGGCGGGATACCCCACCCTGCAGCTCCTGACGCTGGTCGAGACCGGGACACGCGGCCTGCTCGGTGCAGCATTTGGGTCCACCAGCGCTGGCGAACTCGCCTACGCCACCCGCTTGCTGCCCCTGCTCTCCCCGGCGATGCTCCTGCTGGTCGACCGGGGCTTCGACAGCGCCGACTTCTTCACCGACATCGCCGCCACCGGCGCCCACCTGCTGGCCCGCCTGCGCTCGGAGCGCCGACCGGCGGTGCTGGCTGTCCTCCCGGACGGCTCCTACCTCACCCGCCTGGGCACCCTCAAGGTTCGCATCATCGAAGGAAACATCACCGTCACCACCAGCGACGGACAGTGCCTCACCGAGTCCTACCGGCTGGCCACCACCCTGCTGGACCACCGCGCCGACCCCGCGGACGCGATGATCCGCCTCTACCATGAGCGCTGGGAGATCGAATCCGCCTACTACGCCTTGCGTCACACCCTGATGACCGGCTGCGTGTTGCGCTCCCAGGACCTGTTGGGCTGGAACAGGAATTGTGGGCCCTGCTGGCCACATATCAGCTCATTCGTCGGGCGATGGTTGAGGCCATCGAGTCGGCCCCCGGCGTGGATCCGGACCGAGGCAGCTTCACCGTGGCACTCGAAGCCGCTCGCGCTCAGCTCGTCCTGGCCAACGGCGTACTGGACGATCGCCCGACCGTCATCAGCAGCGCGGTGCTCGGCGCGCTCCTCCCGCCACGTCGGCCCCGCATCAGCGCCCGCAAGGTGAAGTCGCCGATGTCCCGTTACCCGGGCAAGAACGCCGATCCACGCCCCGCGACCAGCAAAAAGATCACCGAACTGACGATCGCGGTCGTTCTGCCCCCACCGGCGAGCCCGCCGGCGCCTCCACGCGTCGGACACAGGGAGCTCGTCCTGCGACTGCTGCGAAGCGACCCGGAACGGTGCTGGGGCTCAGAGAGATCGCCGAGCGCACAGGCCGAACCAACATAAGAAGCCTATGGACCGAGCTGAACCAGTGGACCCGGGACGGGATGCTGCACAAGGTCAAACGCGACACCTACATGCTCGCAGCCGAGTGGAGCAATCAGCCTGAACCAGCCGCCGCGGGCCAGTTGACGGCGGGAGTATCGGCTTAACTACGTGGCCTTGGGATAGTCGGACATGTACTTGGTGGTCTTGAACTGGGCCTCGCTGTACGGGTTGTCGTTGGAGACCTTGGGGCGGGAGTGACTTCTGGTGACGCCGAGATCGATCAGCAGCTGGGAGACCTTCTTCGAGGTCATCGAGGTGCCCCGGTCGGCGCGCACGGGTCTCGGGGACGATGCCGTTGCGCTCGATGGTCTCGCGGATCAACTCCTCCGCCCGCTCAGCTGATTCGGCCAGTTCGACGGTGTGGCCGACGATGTAGCGGCTGAAGATGTCATGATGACGTAGGCGTGGTACCAGATTCCCTTGCTGGGGCCGGCCGCCTTGGTGATGTCCCAGGTGAACACCTGCGAGGGGCCGTCGGCGACCAGTTCGGGCACCGTCTTGGCCGGGTGGGTGGCCTGGCGGCGGCGCTCACCCCACTGCCCGCGCTTACGCAGGATCCGGTACATCGTGGAGACCGAGCAGTGATAGCGCCCGGTATCCAGCTCGCGGGCCCAGATCTGTGCGGGCGGCAGCTCGGCGTACTCGGGGCTGTTCATCAACTCCAGTACCGAATCACGTTCTTCGGTCGAAAGGGCCGACGGTTGGACCTGGGGCTGTCGTGGCCCGCGCGCGGGCGGCGGCTTCAGCCTGCGGTAGTGGGTGGCCCGGGAGCGGCCGGTCAGCCGGCACGCGGCCGTGGTGCCCAGCTCGTGTTCGACGCCGGCGAACGCCTCGTCCACGACCGGGTCGGCGGCGTGCTTCAGTCCGCGCCCTCGGAGATCATTTCCAAGAGCGCCGACGCTTTTCCCAGGACCTCCAGTGCGGCCTTGTTCGGGGCGAGTTCCTTCTCCAGCCGTTCCACCCGCCGACGTAGCTTCTCGTTCTCGACCTCGGCGGCGGACTTCTTCGGGCGGGCCGGGCTCGTGCGGCGGTCGGCCAGGTTCTCCAGGGCCCCGGCATCGCGCGCGGCCCGCCACTCGGTGACGTGCGAGTGGTACAGGCGCTCGCGGCGCAGGACCGCGCCTTTCTCGCCCTCGGGCGCGGCGTCGTACTCGGCGACGATCCGCAGCTTGTACTCGGGGCTGAACGTGCGGCGCTTCGGCCTGGGAGCCGGGTCGGTTGCGGACGGGTTGGTGCTGGTCATCAGGGGTGGAACTCCTACTCGGGCCCTCTCAGGCTAACCCGACAAAGCGGGATGTCTCACCCAAGCCTGACAAAGAGGGACCCGGCCCCGCCCGAATGCGCTCGTCTGCGGGCGGCAGCGGGCGGATGCGGGATCAGGCGACGGAGTGGGTCACGGTGCCCGTGTAGGTGCCGGCCACTCCGGCGGCGGGGACGGTGATCACTACCGTGGGGCTCCAGGTCGTGGAGCTGTTCCCGTTGCCGGTGGAGACGAAGGCGCCCCTCGGACTGCCGAGTGACTGTTTGGCGGAAGCGTCGCTCTGGCCTGGTGAGACCGTCACGGTGCCGGTCGTGTTGGTCGCGGGCCCGGACCAGTAGTAGACGTTCGAGGTGGTGATCGTCTCGGCCGGGGTGGCACCGCCGGTGGTGAAGTTCGTGGCGGACGCCGTCGCCGTCCACGTGGCGTTGGTCAGTCCTCGCTGGTCCGAGACGGTCACCGCGCCGACGGCCGCGCCGACGGTGCCACCGGGTGCCGCGCTGCCGAGGCCCGCAGTGGTCGGCACGCCGACCGACAACGTGCCCGTGGTCGGAATGACGCTGAGCTGGCTGCTGTTGCTTCCAGTGGTCTCGACGGTGTCCACGACCGCGCGGGTGAAGCTGCTCTTGCCTCCGGAAGCGACCGCCAGCTTCCCCGAAGCGGTGTAGACCGCGCCGCCGCCGGTGATCCAGGAGCCGTTTCCCGAGACCGTGACCGCCGCGGTGTTGTTGCGGTCGGCGATGAACGTCAGACCGGCGAAAGCCCCCGTGGTCGGTGCGCTGAGGGTGGACTTCCCTCCGGTCTGGTCGCTGAAGAACGCCCCGCCGGCAGGCGCCGCGCACGCCACCGGGTACGTCGGGCAGGCGAGGTAGATCGTCACCCCGGAGCCGGTCAGCTTCCCGCCGGAGATCGTCATGCCGGTGGTGATGACGTACGTGCCGGGATTGAGCACGAGCGTGCCGGACAAGGACGAGATGGTGGCGTACACCCCCGGGTTGATCGTCTGGTTCCCGGTGACATGGTTGATGACGGGAAACGGCAGGGCCGGTGTCGTGGGACAGGCCGGCGCGGCCGGGCACTGGGCCAGGGAGGCGTACGGGTCGGTGACGGCGGGCTGGTTCGTCGGAGCCGGGTTGTACGAGCCGCCGCCCGCCGTGGCGAAGCCGGCCGGCGCAGCCGGGCCGCCGATGGTGCCCGTTGCGGTGATCGAGGTGGTGCCGCTGACGAGCGCGGCCTGACTGTTCGTCGAATTGACGAGAATGCTGCCGGTCACCTGGATGTTGCCGGGGTGGACGTACAGGGAGTTCGCGGCGCTCGGGTTGAGGACGCACAGGCTCGCCGTACACGCGGTTGCGGCCTGGGCGGTGCCGGACGGACCGGTCACGACCCAGGTCAGCGCGGATACGAGGGCAAGGACCACGGCGTAGACCGCGTATGGCAGGCGGCACAGTCCGCGGGCACGGACCTGTCCCCTCGTGACCAGGGGGCCGGGACCCGGGACCCGGGGCGCGCCAGGCCGGCCTCCCCGCGCATCCGCCCGCCCCCGACTGCCACCCACGCGCCGGTCAGCGCCCGCCCGCGCGATACCTGAGCGCCAAGAGGCGACTCCCGCCGCCACGTCCACCATCCTCAGCATGACTCAAAACGTATCAAAGACGTCATACCGGGTACGTGTTCCTGCACGAAGTAAAGCCCGTTCAGCGTGTCGGACCCCCGGCCGACCGATTCACCCGCCGCCACACACAGGCAGGCAGACCCACGCCGCCGATCCCGCAGCCTCGGCAGGCCGCCCTCCGATGCGGGCGCATGAGCCGCAGAGGGTCGCCACTCTCGCGGCTGCGTGCGGCCGACCGGGGAATCGGGCGCTGCACCAGATGGACCGCCACCTCCACGCCCGGACCGCTGTCCTGCCGATCGGTCGAGTCGTTGACAGGACTGTGGGGCAGGGGGTGATCCGACGAATGGGCTTTACGCCGAAGTGTGGACACTTCTGATAAGCGGATCTTCGGGTCCGTGGAGAGGATGTCCTCCTGGGTGCTGCGAGGTGCTCGGGGGAGTTCAAGCGGGACGCGGTCGCGCTGGTGGAGTCCAGCGGGCGGCGCATCCCCGTCGGGGGCGCGCGAGTTGGGTGTCAGCCCGGAGCCGCTGCGCCAGTGGGCCCAGCGTTCCCGGGCGGCCGCCGGCACCCCCGGTGCGGGCGGTGGGGGCCCGGTGACGGCGGCGGAGCGCGAGGAGCTGCGCAGGCTGCGCCGGCAGGTCCGTGAGCTGGAGCTGGAGAAGGAGATCCTGCGGAAGGCGGCCGCGTAGTTTGCCAAGGAGACGGGTCGATGACCGGCCGCCGGCGGTTCATCTCCGACCACCGCACCCTGTATGGAGTACAGCGGCTGTGCCGGGCGTTGGGCGTTTCGGCGCCCGGGTTCTACAGGTGGATCCAGGCGGCGCCGGCCCGCGTGGCGCGCAGGGCGGCCGAGGGCGAGCTCGCGGCGCGGATCGAGGAGATCCGCAGTGAGTCGAACGGGGCAAGGGCGCCTCCTGAACCTGCGCACCCAAGCCGACAGGCGCGGGCGCGCCGCCGTCAGGGGGCGGAATCGGCGCGCAGCTGCTCGGCGGCTGCCTAGTAGGCGTCGGCGGCGCGGGCGAAGTAGTCGAAGAGGATCTTCAGCTGGTCGGGGGAGTAGGTGCCGAGCAGCTCACCGATTCGCTGCCGTGCGGGGGCCATCGCCTGGTCGAGGCATCGGCCAAGGCGTCGGGCTGCTCGAATGCGCCCGCCGCCTCGACGTCGCCCTCAACACCGTCAAGCGGTACACCCGCATGAAGGAGTCCACCACAGAGCGACGCGCACCCCGCTACAAGCCCACACTCGTCGACCCCTACCGCGACCACCTGCGCCGGCGTCGGGCCGAGGACCCCGCGGTGCCCGTCACCCACCTCCTGCGCGAGATCAAAGAGTTGGGCTACACGGGCAGCGCGAACCTCCTGGTCCGCTACATCACTTAGGGCCGCGCCGAGGGCGACAAGCCCGTCACGACCCCGCAGCGCTTCGCCCGCCTCCTCCTCACCCGCCCGGAGAACCTGCGGGACAAGGACACCGCACTGCTGCGGGAACTCCCTGCGACATGCCCCGAGATGACCGAACTCGCCCGCCTGATCCGCGAGTTCGCGCAACTGCTGACGCCAGCAGAGGGCAACGACGCCAAACTCTCCGACTGGATCACGGCAGTTCGCGCCGTCGACCTGCCCCACCTGCACTCCTTCAGAGGGTGTTAAGTCCGTTTCTGGTAGCGGCCGCGTCCGGGTTGGTCGAGGACTCCCTGGCGGACGAGTCGTCCCAGGCGGGAGCGGGTGACGTTGATCGAGGGCTCGTCGGTGGGCAGCCGGAGGAGTTGGATGATCACGGCGTCCTTGAAGCCCTGGTCGACCAGGGCCTTCTCCAGGCGCATCCCGCACCGTTCGGCTGCCTGGTCCAGCAGGGCGATGCC
>NZ_JBFAJO010000127.1:0-12933 GCF_040655255.1 Kitasatospora sp. NPDC050463 | reverse complement strand
CGACGTGCCCAACGAACCGTTCGTCGACGCGGCCCACGCGTTCATCAGAGGTGAGCGATTTCCTCCGCTCATCCTCGTCGGAGAGAGGCAGGACAGTGGACCGGGCAGACGAAGGCAACGGGCAGAGGCCATGCCTTCTTCCAAGGGGCGCCGTGCTGCTGGATCGCGGTGCCGTCACCCGCGAGGCAGCGCGGGCAGTATCGCGGGACCTTGTTGAACAGCCAGTCATCGCGCACCGGCCGGACGATGGTGCTGCTGGTCAGCCGCCAGATCGGGGGGTAGCGGTCCGCTCAGGGCAGCAGCGTCAGGGCGGCCGCTTCGTCCTCGCTCAACCGGGTGGAGCGGGCGAAGGTACGGATGTCCAGGTCCAGCAGGAGTCTGCGGCCGAGCCGGGTGGGCGAGGGTTGCTTGGTGCAGCCGGTCAACCGGGCCAGGCGGATCGGCGAGAGGCGGAGGCGGTGGGAGAGCCGCAGCAGGTAGCCGCCGATGGACTCGCCGGCCAGCGGGTCAAGGCTTCGGGCCAGCGACCGGCCGGGGATCTCAGCCATCGCCGGCCGGCCTGTCGCCCTGGTCGTCGAAGACCGTGTTGCGCGGCCTCCTTCCCGCCTTTTCCCTGGCTGCTGTGGAGGTTTGACGTTCGCGGGGATCTCCGGAACCTCGCCCGCCTCGGGATCGAGGTCGGCCAGGTTGCCCAGTCGGACGGCGGTGCGGGCCAGAAGCTCGGGTGTCAGCCGTTCCTCGCCGCTGGTGATCGCTTCCGTGCACCCGTCCTCGACCAGCCGTCGAAGCAGTCCGACGATGCCGTGCGTTCGGCGGAACAGATACTCGGGCATTCCGCCGGTGGTCAGCATGCCCTCGAAGGAGCGGAACAGCCGCAGCTGTTCCTCGATCCCCGCGAGGTGTTCGAGGAAGGCGGTGATCCCGGTGGGGGTGGAGTAGTCGAACGGATCGAGGTCGACCCATGTCGAAGCGCCGCTCGGTCTGTGTCGAGGACTCGTCGTTGTGGCTCTTGCCTCGCTTGACGTCCGGGAAGACCCACTGCTTGGTGTGGGGGTCGACGTAGGCGCCCCGCAGCAGTCCGGAGTGGGGGATGTCGACGCCGATCAGCACGAGCGTGACGTTCAGGTCCATCAGCTCGTGGATCAGGTCCAGGGTGTCCTGGTCGTCGCCGCGGTGGAGCCGAAGGCGTGTCACATCGTCGAGTTTACCGACCGCAGGAGCTCGGAAACCGGCTCTGAACTGCGACGATTCATAGACTACATGTCAGCGACGGGCGCTTGCTGCGGTTTTGTGTCGTTCGTTGGAGTGGTTCTCGTATGCCCTCGTCGTCTGACGGCCAGATGCTTTGATCGCAGGACTGAACTGGTCCAACCCTGCCACCGCGAGCACGAGGGGCGTCAAGCGGCCTGCCGGATACTTCACTGCCCCCAACAGCAAGATCGACTATGTTGCGGTGTTATGAGAGGCAGAGAGCAGTCGGTGGACATTGCCGGATTCGACGGCGCCTGGAACAGGTCGTGGCCTAAGTGCCCGCCGGAGGCCCGTCGTCTGCGCCACCGGTTCCCAGAGCGCTGGGTCCGCTTCCACGCCCTCCCGGAGGGCAAGAGGTATGCGACCTCGGACGTCGAGCACGCCGAGATCCTGCGTCGTCACCACGCGCTTCTGGAGGATCTCCTCGGAGACGTCACGGTCGACGGCGGAGGATTGGTGGCGATCAGCTGCTCCTGGTCCGCGACCGGTTCCCCGACTCCGCGAGACGCTGCGGTCGCTGCCACCACGCCCGGGGCGACGCACTGGCGAAGCGATGACCTGGCCATCGAGCCGGGCTTCCACTCGTGGCAGCACCACTACGTCTCCGCGACGGACCTGCACGATCCCGCACTGGACCGGCTCCTGCTCTGCGTGGCCGACGACATGACCGCCGGCGTCATCCTGACCGAACCCGACTGTGCATGGGCTGTGCACCCCTATGACGGCGGCGTGGACCTCTTCGCCGAGAGCACCAAGGTGCGCGACCAACTCGCCAGCAGATATGCCGAGTGGCTGCCGTCGACGCGGCCGTGAGCTGGAACGGCGTCAGGAAGACGAGGGCGACTCAGCAGCTCCGGCCAGGCGGAGACCACGACCGAGGTCACCGACGAGCAGGCGGGGGTGGCGTCGCCACCACCACATGTCGATGGGGTCGAATCCGCTGATCCGGTGGAACTGCGACATGGCGATGCCGTCGTCGAAGACCGTGGCGGCCCGGAATCGGTCGTCGAGGGCTTTGATCCGCGGAGTCCAGATCACGATCACGCGTTCAGCGAGGATCGGCCATGCCTCGTGAAGCCAGTTCCGGCTGTAGAGGTCGTTGGTGTATTCCTCGACCATGTCGTCGTAACCGTTCTCGACCTCGCCCACGAGCCAGGCCCATTTGTCGACCATCTCTTGGACGGTGAATACCTTGCGCCAGCCTCGTTGATGCAGGACCTCGCCTGCTCTCTGCTCGTTGTGGGGCTCCATATCGCGGAGCCTCGCATACCGCGCGGTCCGTTGACCAAGAGTTTCCCCTGGTCAACGGAGCTGATCGAGCGGCATTGCTTGAGCGATCAGGTGGCCGCCATCTGGGCTTCGAGGTCAGCGACGCGGCGGTCCTGGAACCGCAGGTTGGATCGGCGGACCGCCGCCGCGCGCCGTCGTGCAGGCGCAGCTGATCACGCCGCCAGGTGAAGCCGCGCATCGGGACACTGCCCGCCCAGGGGGCCTGCCCCAGGGCGGCCACCGGGCCGGTCACCTCCCCGCTTCGGTGACGCCATGTCACCGCCCATCGACGCGGAGCGTCCCTGTCGACCTGGTCGCTTGGGTGGTCTGCGTCAACCTCTAGAAGCACCGGCAGACGTACGACAGCGTGGCGCGGCATTGACCCCCGGGACGGTAGACGCCCACAGGCCGCCACTCGCGGGTGACGGCCTCCCAATACCTACTCGGAACCCGGCGGACTACGGCTGGCAATTCTGCGGCTCGACGAGCCCGACCGCTTCGCCGCGAACGAGGTCTCCGGGCCATGGGATCCCGGTTCAGGAGGCCGCCCTCCGGTGGTGGCGTCCGGCTTGTTCGATGGCGTGTTGGAGGTCGTCGCGGGTCATGGTGGAGCGGTGGGGGAGGCCAAGGTCGGTGGCAGGTTTGTAGAGTTCGACCTTGGGGAGCTGGTGGAGCTGCTGCTTGCCGGTGGCGCTGGCGCGCTTCGCGGCCGTCTTGTCCGTGGCAGTCTTGGCGGAGGGCTCGTCCTCCCACCGCCCCGGATCTTGCCGGCGGCCCTCTTCGGCGCTGGCGAGGCCGCGCCCCCGCCGGCGCTGTGGAGGCTGCGGCGTAGGGCGTCCATGTGACCGCTGGGATAGCCGGACCGGCAAGCCGGTCCGCCCGGGCGACCGCGACTCGCCTCGCCCGCTGGACCGGCTGCTGGCTCGGGCCGCGTTGGGAGATCCGGACCCTACGCCGCTCCCGCTGGACCTCGCGGACTTCCTTATCCACCCACCGGAGTTCACCAGCGCACGCAAGCACGCCCTCCTGCAAGTGATCTTCGCCATGACCGGTGCCGTCCCGGTCACCTGGTTACCGGCTCTCGGGGCCTTCTCCCCTCACCGCCTGCACAGTTGGGCCCGTGTCCAGATGACCGCCGTCCAGGCCGTCCTCACCCACGCGCAACGCCGGCCCACCTCCGGTAGCGACATCGCCCTGCTGCGTTCCACCCAGCTCCCGCACACCCTGTGGGAGGGCAATCTGCTCATCCACCTCGCCGTCCTGTGCGCCCTCGCGCCGCTGCCCCAGCACGCCCTGGTCGCCGATGGCATCCGCACCGCGCTGCGGCACCAACGCCCGGACGGGGGATGCCGTTCATCGCCGACGAGGGCACCTGGGTCACCGCCAACTCCGCCGTCAAGGTTCTGGAGGGCGTTGGCACCTGGTCAGCAAGCTGTCGAGTGATCAGCGGAGCGAGTTCGTCGATCTCCTGGGGACGATGGCTGGAGCTGAGTCCGCCCCGGCGCGGCGGGAGTTCCTGGAAGGGTGACCGGACGGCTTCGGGCTCCCTGATGAGGCGGACTGACCTGGGGCTCACGAGTAGAGCAGGACGCGCTTGCGCAGGAGATCGGAGCCGGGCCGGCCGAACATCTGGCACTTGAGCACCCTGGCACGCACCCGTAGCCGGTGGTGGGTCGGCGTGCCGATAGAGCGGCCCGCCGACCCACCACCGGTGAAGGTCATCCTGATTGGAGGGCGCGGGCCTGCTGGTGCTCGGGGGCGGCCGGCCAGCGCGGGCCCGTGTCCGGGTCGTTCAACCACACGAACTGGCCGTCCGGGCGTACGGTCATCCCGTAGTCGTAGGGCGTCGGGCCGCCGAGCTGCTCCCACTGCTGCCAGGCGTTTTCCAGCTCATCGGCGAGGCGGCGGGGGCCGCCCTGGTGGACGGTGCCCGGCCCGCCCGCGGCAGCTGACAGCACGGCCCAGGAGGCGGCGCCGTCATGCAGCCACGCCGACGTGCCGTCCTCGTCGAGGGCGGTGGTGATCCGGACATCCGGCGCGGCGACGCGCGCCGCGAACCGCAGGTTCCAGTCCGCGCGCAGCGCCGTGAGGTCGCGGTGCAGGGGCCGGGCGGTGTCGGCCGGGGCGTCTCCTCGGACCTGCGCGAAGTCGGGGCCGGCGCCGGGCTCGCTCCGGTCGGGCATGAACTGCGCCAGGCCCTGCACCCAGCCGCTCGCGGAAGCGCCGTCGTCGGCGACGGTGAGGGCGACGTGCCCCAGGCGCCCCCAGGGGGTGACGATCCGTCCGCCCGGCACGCAACTCTCGACCCAGGCGAACGGAATCCGCTCGACGGCGTACGTCGCGATGATCCGGTCGAACCGGCCGCCGGGAAGGCCGGTCGTGCCGTTGGCGACCTCGCAGGCGACGTCCAGGCCGGCCGCCTGCAGACTCGCGCGGGCCGCTTCGGCGAGAGCAGGGTCGACCTCGACGGTGGTGACCCGCTTGGGCCCGGCCCGCCACGCGGCGAGGGCGGCGTTCCAGCCGGCGCCGGTCCCGAGGTCGAGCACCCGGTGGCCGGGCTCCAGCAGCAGGGAGTCAAGCATGTCCACCACCACGGCCTGCGCGGAGAGGCTGCACGTGGGCAGCCCGGCGGTCACCTGCGTGACGGCCGCGGCGTCCTGGTCCCGGTACAGCTCACCAATCCACCCGGCGGAGTCCACACCACGGTCCACCGGCACGTACGCCCGGCCGTCCCATCGCCACAACCGCGCCGGGGCGAACAGATCGCGCGGCAGCGCGGTGACGGCCGCACGCAGCCACGGCGAGCGCTCGGGCCACGCTCCGCGCTGCTCCATGGACCGCGCGAGGCCGTCACGGCACTCCGGCAGGTCGGTCACTTCTTGTGCTTCCCGTCCCCAGGCGGTGGCGGTGGGACCTGTCCGTCGGAGTTTCCGGGGGGCGGGGTGCCTTCTCCCGGCGGTGGCGGCGGCTTCTCGTGCGTACCCATGCTCTCCCCCTTCGCTACAGAGTCGATCTCCCCGGCCATCCTTCTCCCCGCCCACCCGAACCGGTAGAGGGCGCGGGGAGCGGGCGGGGGCGCGACGGGATGCGGCGCGCGCTCCGGCGGCTGGGTAGTCCAGCAGGAGGTGAACGGCAGCAGGGCATCACCTGTTCGAGGCCGGGGGCACGGGCCGAAGTTCCAGGAAACCCGCTGGCAGTGCGAGGGCGTCCGCCAACTGCGGCCTGCCAGGGGCCGGCGGTCGAGGTGAGCGGAGCAACGAGTAACCGCGGTGAGCCGGGAGGCCGCCACCGGGGGTGTCCTGGTGGTGGCCTCCCGGTGTGGGGCCGGGCTGTCAGCCGAGGTGGAACAGTGCGGTGTGGGTGGTGCCGTCGTTCAGCCCGAGGGTGAGGGCCCGGCAGGTGCCGGCCCAGGCCTTGGCGGTCTTCCACACGTAGGTGTAGGTGCCGCTCGCGGGGTCGTACTGGAGGGTGCTGCCCCCGGCGGTCTCGGCGGGTACGGGTGTGCCGACGGCTGCGCCGGTGGTGCAGTCGGTCTGCTGAACGGCAGGCTGACCAGCCGTCAGGATGCCGAGGCCGTGGTCGCTGCCGAGGGAGAACTTGATCGGGACGGAGCGTCCGGCGTTGATCTGGTTGACGGCGGGCGGGTTGTCGACCGGGGCCTGGAAGCCGCCGAAGGCGTACACGTAGCCGTAGTGGGCGGCTGCACTGGTTCCGGCCGGGGTGGTGACGGTGACGTCGACCGTGCCGACGGTGCCCGCCGCGGGGGCGGTGGCGGTGATCTGCGTGTCACTGTCGACGGTGAACGACGTGGCCGGGGTGGCGCCGAAGTTCACCGCGGTGGCGCCGGTGAAGTTGCTGCCGGTGAGGGTGACCGTGGTGCCGCCGGCCAGCGGGCCGTGGTCGGGCGCGAGGGCGGTGATCGCGGGCGCGGGGACCTCGTAGGTGTACTGCCCGGCGGGCACGGTGCGGCCCTTGGCGGTCAAGGTGACCTCGACGGTGCCGGCCGCGTGCGGCGGGACGGTCGCGGTGACGGTGGAGGAGTCGACGACGGTGACGTTGCTCGCCGGGACACCGTCGAACGTGACGGCGGTGGTGCCGGTGAGGTGACTGCCCGTCAGGGTGACGGTGGTGCCGCCCGCGGTCGGGCCATGGCCGGGGGTGACCGTGGTGACAATGGGCTTTGGCTTGGCGGGCCCGAACGCCATGGCTTGCGCGAACGCCCCCATGGGGGTGTTGCGGACGACGGTGTTGGTCGAGGTGTCAACGACCGCCATGCTGCCCAGGCCGGAGGCGACGTAGAGGTAGTTTCCGGCCGGGTCCGCCAGCATCGAGGTCGCGGTGCCCGCGATCGGGATCGAGGCGACCACGGCGGCGGTCGCGATGTCGACCACCGCCACCGTCCCGGACTCGCGGGTGGTGACGTAGGCGTAGGCGCCGTCCGGGCTGAGCGCGAGCGAGCCGACGAGGTGGGCGACCGGGATGGTCGCCGTGAGCGCCTTGGCGGTGGTGTCGAACACCGAGAGGGTTCCCGCGTTGAGGTTCGCCGCGTACACCTTCGAGCCGTCGGGGCTGATCTCCAGACCGCTGATGGCCCGGTGGTCGGCGGTGGGGATATCGGCGGTGATCGTGTTGGTGGCGGTGTCGATCACCGTGATGCCACCGGACACGGCCGCGTACAGGGTCGCGCCGTCAGGGGTCGGTGCGAACTTGTCCACCCCGCCGGCGACGGGGATGTGCGCGGTGACCGTCAAGGTGGCGGTGTCGTACACGTCGATGGTGGGGGGCTGACCGGACGAGTTCTCGGCGACGTAGGCGTGCGCGCCGTCCGGGGAGAAGGCGACGGCGCTCGGCGTTCGGCCCGGTGCGAGGGTGACGGCGACCGTGTTGGTCGCGGTGTCCACCACCGACACCGATCTGCCGAACAGGTTGGCGACCCAGGCCTGCGAGCCGTCCGGCGAGACCGCCAGGGCAGAGGGTCTGGTCCCGACCGGGACCGTGCTGACCACGCTGTCGCTCGACAGGTCGTAGGCCACCAGCGTGTTGTGGACGGGGTCGGCCAGGTAGACCAGCTCCGCCGGATCGGCGGCGTGCGCGGCGGTGACCGGCAGCACCGCGCCGACCGCGCCGAGCACCGCGGTGGCCAGCGCCGCCGCCGCGCCGCGCCTCAAGCGGCGCAAGCCCCCTCCGGGCGCGGGTCGGCTGTCAAGGACCAGTGACATGGGATCTACCTCTCGAAAGCATGGACCGGAGGATGCCGCTCCGGTTCTCAACTCATGCTATTCGCAGAACATCTGGCGGTTCATCACATGTCTGATAGTTGGCCGAACTTGGCCAAGTCCGACCGGACGAAGATGCCTGCGCTGTGAAGTCCGGCCTGGCGTGGCACGGGAGGACTGTTGGTTCGGACACTGTTTCTGGCCATTCTCGTCAAAGTGTGACGCTGCTGTGATCACGCTGTGTAGGTTCCCGGTCCGGAGGGCGTCGTTCGCCTTGGCGCCAGGCGCAGTTGGTGCCGGTGTCGCGCCGCCCCACCCTCATCTTCTCCGCAGACGGGATTCGTGATGACCACCCCGAGCACAGGAACACCCGCCACCACCCCGGCGAGCACGGCCACCCCGGCGAGTACGGCCACGCCGACGACCACGGCCACCCCCGCGACCACGGCCACGCCGGCGAGTACGTCACCCGCGATCCAGGTGGACCGGGCGAACCTGGACGGCGCGACGCCGAAGGACCTGCTGCCGACCACCGGCAACTACCCGACCGAGATCGTCCGGTACCGGTCGGTGGTGCTGACCGACATCCCCAACGCGAAGCCGGCCCGCAAGCTGACCGGCGCGATCGACCTCGGCGAGGAGAACCTCCCGTTCTACGACAAGCCCGCCGAGGGCATGATCGTCACCACCGAGCAGAGCTGGTCGGCCCAGGGCGTCACGCTCGGCCGCCTCCTGCACAGCCTCGCCCTCGCGCCCGGCGAGAGCACCAAGGTCGCGGTCGTCGACTGGCAGGGCACCACCAAGGCCACCGGCACCGAGAAGACCACCGAGGCCGACACTCTCTCCTCCACCACCGACCAGAACCGCTCGATCAGCGAGCTCGCCAACGCCATCGCCCGCGAGGAGCAGCACGGCGACTCCCAGGCGTTCCAGTTCAGCAAGTCGAGCAGCTCCGGCGGCAGTGCCGGCATCGCGTGGTTCGGCGGCGGCATCGGCGGGAACTGGAGCAATTCGTCGAACACGGGTTTCTCGAGCGCGGTGTCGCGCTCGACCGGGGTGAAGTCGGTGGCGGACGAGGCCTCGCAGCGCATCAGCGCGCGCACCCAGCAGTTGGCCACCGCCGCGCGCAGCCGGAACATGACGGTGGTGCGGGAGACCTCGCAGGCGGAGAAGGACCAGGTGCTGACCCGGGTCGTCACCAACTACAACCACATGCACGCGATGTCGGTGCAGTACTACGAGGTCGTGCAGGTCTACAGCGTGACGACCACGCCGACGAAGCTGGAACGCTGCCTGTTCATCCCGCTCCAGGAGCTGACCTTCACCTACTCCAGCCTCCAGCGGTACAAGGAGGTGCTCGCGTCGGTGGCGCCGGCCGAGTGGGCGGCGAAGATCCGGGCGGCGAATCCGTTCGACACCACCGTGCGCAAGCTCGACGCACTCACCGCGCCCGAGGCGCCGGTGGGCCAGGCCTTCGACGGGGTGGACCTGGCCGAGATCGCCGGCGGCCCGATGGGCGTGTACGGGTTGCGCAAGGCCGACAACAGCCCGGTGCGGTTCGACCCGGTGGCCCGGCAGTGGAACCCGATGCCCACCGCCGGGCTGACCGACGGCCTGAACCGCATCGTGCCGGGCAAGGACGTCGTCTGGGGGCTGCGGGCCGACAAGACGGTCGTGCGCTTCGACGGGACGACCTGGAAGGCCGACTCGCACGGCTTCAAGGGGCTGAGCATGGCCTGCGGCGGCGACGGCACCTTCTACATCGTCGGCGGGGACAACAGCCTGTGGCAGTTCCCCCAGGACGGCACCCGGCAGCAGCTCAACGTCCAGGCCGACGAGGTCGCCGCTGCCGGCAGCAAGGTCTGGTACTCCCGGCAGGGGCAGTACTACGAGCGCAGCGGCACCGGCTGGGTGGAACGGAAGGGGCAGCCGGACCGGCTGTTCGCCGCTGCCGACGGTTCGCTCTGGGGCACCTTCAAGATCAACAACGCCATCGCCCTCGTGCTGGAGTCCGGAGCGGCGGCCTGGAGCCTGCCCACGAACCCCTTCATCAAGGACGTGAGGGGGATAGCCGCGGTCGTCTCGGCCGTCAGCGGGGACTACTGGATCCTCAAGCTCGACGGGACACTGCTGCGGTACCTCGCCGCGCAGCGGGACACCCCGGCCCCGTTCGACTACCAGCCGAAGGCCGACTCCCCGTATGCCTCCAGGATCGACGTCTGGTACGACGACGCCGGGATCCGCAGCATCCAGGTGGTCTTCCCCGGCCAGACCGCCCGCTGCGGCGACACCGGAGGCTCCGGCATCCTGCGCCATGCCTCCTACACCTTCGGCGGCGCCGACAAGCTGATCTCGGTCGACGCCTGGTCGGGCACCGCCGCCCGCGGCAGCCTCGCCGGGCTGCGCCTGACGATGACCTCCGGCGTGGCCAACTTCGGGATCGCGGAGAGCACCACCGCCACGCCCGACCTGACCGAGGACGCCGGCGGCGCCTCGGCCATCTGCGGACTCTTCGGCGCGACGGTGAAGACCGGCAGCCGCACCTACGTCTCCTCGCTCGGCTTCCACGTGCGCGGCGGCAACGTCTCCCAGGCGGTGCTGGACCACCTGAACGACAACCGCCGCCACTACAGCCAGGCGGTCTGGGCCAACGCCGACGAGCTCACCCTCAGCCGCATTCTCGCCAACTACTCCTACGCGCCCGCGGGTTCGACTGCCCAGCCGGTCCTGCTCGGTACGGTGCTGGACCCGAAGCCCATCGCCACGACCGGCAACTACCTCGGGTTCCGGTGGAACTTCACCAGCGAGAAGGAGCGCGACGACTGGACCAACGCCCGCAAGACGACCGCCACCGCCTACGGGACGCCCGTGACCAGCACGGTCGCCATCGCCACCAAGGGCGTCTTCGCCGAAGCCGTCCTCGGCCGGGCCAACTCGGCCGAGAAGATCGACCTCACCCGGTTCTGGAACTGGAAGGACTCGCCCATCCAGATCACGCCCGCCGACATCGCCCCGGTCTCCACCGCCTCCCGCGCGCAGACCCTCGACACCAAGGTGGCCGCCCTGAGCCCCTCCGAGGCGCGGTACACGCCGATGATGGCGATGCCCGACCCGGCCGGCCTCCAGACGGCGCAGGCCATCGCCACCGCCAACCTGTTCCGCGACATGAGCGGCATCAACACCGTCAGCCAGGTCCTCACCAAGGGCATCGAGGCCGCCGCGAGCAACGACAAGGCCGCCGGCGAACGCGCCCAGGAAGCCCTGAAGACCGCCACCGAACACATGCAGAAGATGTCGCAGATCGCGGCCGACGCAGCCGCCAAGGCGATACCGGCCGTGGCCACCGGCGGCGCCAGCAACCTCAGCGCCCTCGGCGGCATGATGAACCAGGGCGGCAAGGACGGCGCGGACAAGAAGTAGTCCCGCCGCACCACCCGGCGGTCGGGGCCGCGGCGACCCCCTGGCCGTCCCGCCCCAGCACCCGAGGAGCCGCACCCGCAGCCCGCCCCGACCGGTTCGCCGGTTCGGGGCGGGCCGCGGTACGTGGGGGCCGGCGCCAGCCCGGCGGGGTGCCACAGGCCGCCTATCGGGCCGATGCCGCCCAACTCGATGAGGAGCCGAACGCGCCGACAGATGAGGCACCGTGCTATTCGGAGAGTTCCGATACCCGACTGCACCATTAGGCTTCTACGAATCCGGGTTCCCCGACGAATACGCCTTCGAAGACTGGCTCTTTCGCATCGAGGGCATCGCTGAGGACCAGCAAGCCCTCGACAAGGGAGAGCACGTCAGCGGACCCGCCGCCGACACCTACCGCTATCGGGTGAACGCCGCCAGCCGCGAGTTCGCCGGAAGAGTGATCGTCCGTGAACGCCAATCCCGGGACCTGCTCGGCAACCCGCTCCTGCAGATCCACCACGGACAGGGCATGACCTGCGTCTTCAACCCGGTCACCGCCGCCTGCCAGATCCGCGGCGGTGCCGGCGACCCCATGGTCACCCCGGACACCGACGACTGCCGGCCCAAATGTCCCAACATCGCCCGGACCGACCGCGACATCCACCACATCCGGACCCAGACGGCCCGCCTCGCCGAGATCGTCGCGGACCCGCTCGCTCCATCCATCCGGCACGAACGCGACCGCCACGAACTCGCCCGCCTCGAACAGATCATCACCGCCCACGGACAGCGAGCTGCCGCCCCATGACCAGGTTCCCCATCAACAACGAGACCGTCCCCGTCCGGCGCGCGATCCTTGCCGCAATGAACCGCCTGTTCGCCGGCACCCCCCAACGCTCCAACGGCCGACTCAACATCTCCCAGCTCGCCATCGAGGCCGACGTCAAACGCTGGCACCTCACCCACCAGCACCCCGACCTCAAGGACCTCTTCCAGGCCGCAACCGCCGACGACGAGGCAAAGCGAGCCGTCCAGACGCGGTCCGCCGATGCGTTCGAGAACCTCAAGAAGAAGCACGCCGACCTCCAAGCCCACTGCCGCTTCCTCGAAGCCCGGCTCCAGACCTACGCAAGCGCCATCAACCTGCTCGCGCTGGAGAACGCCGCGTTGTCCGGCCAGAGCGAGACCGCTGCCAACCTGCGAGTTCTTGGCCTCGGCCTGGTGGCCGCCGGAGTGGTGGCCCCAGGCCCACACACCGCGCTGACGGCGAGCGCGCCGACCACCGCGATGATGCCGAACAGGTTCAGCGAGCCCATTACCTGCTTGAGCACGGAGAGGCCGGGCAGGCCGCCCTCGTTGGGCTGGATTCCCGGGTCGAAGGCGAGGTGGGTGACGGCATCGGCGAGGAACATGAGGAACTCCAGGGGGATTCCGGGCACGCGAAGGTGCACCGAAGAGAACTGGGGGAGAAGAGGAGAGGGCGGAGAAGCGCCGGTCAGACGATCCGGCGGGCCGCGAGAATCTGAGGCGACCACTCGGCCAGGGGCGACACCTTGACCACGTCACCGGTCTTGGGGGCCTGCACGACGAGGCCGCCGCCGATGAACATCCCGACGTGCTCCGGCACGGCGGCTGTCCCTCGGGTGAACAGCAGGTCGCCCGGCCTCAGGGCGCCGGCGGAGACGGCCGTGCCCTCGCTGACCGAGCTATTGTCAAGACCTGTGGATCGGCTCTGGTGATGACTGCTGGTCGCGCTGCTGAGCCCAGGTCTCGCGGGTGATCGCGTACTCCACATCAC
>NZ_JBFAJO010000126.1:0-13760 GCF_040655255.1 Kitasatospora sp. NPDC050463 | reverse complement strand
GGACGACGCGGTAGAGAGCGGAGTTGGCGCCCCGGTCGCCACCCCGGTTGAGGCGGTGGCGCTGAGTTCGGCCGGACGACGCGGGTAGCGGCGCGGCCATATATGACCGGGGGCGAAGGATCCGCCCGCGCACCCGAGGGGTGCCCGCCGGCGCCGCGCGCCGTGGGTGTCGACCACCGGCCGCACGAGGGGCTTCGAGGCGCCGACGGCCCGTGACGGACCGGAAGTTCGGCACCGCTCTCCTATTGATAGGAAACTTTACTTCCTACTACGCTGTCGGCTGGCGGCTTGGCGCGGCGCCCCTTCCGAACGGGGCGTGACGCGCTCAGCGAGAGCTCTGACCCAGCCGCCGCGGTGGTGCGGTCACCGCTTGACCGGCGGGCTCCCGTGCGGAGCGCGCCGGTGTCCAGCTCTCGCCATTTCTCTAGGTCAGGGGTCCAGGGATGCGTCTGGGTGTCTCGGTAAGGCCTGTTCACATCGGAGTGTTCGCCGCCGTGCTCGCGTTGCTCGGCGGACTGTTGCTCGGCTGGTCCGAGCGGGCGGGGGCGGCGGCCGATCCGCTGCTCTCGCAGGGGAAGGCCGCGACGGCCTCGTCCACGGAGGGATCGTCGTACGCGGCGGGCAAGGCGTTCGACGGGAACACGGGCACGCGGTGGGCGAGCGCGGAGGGGAAGGACCCGCAGTGGCTGCGGGTGGACCTCGGCGCGAACGCCACCGTCTCACGGGTGAAGCTGAGTTGGGAGGCCGCGTACGCGAAGGCGTACCGGCTGGAGGTGTCGGCGGACGGGGTGACCTGGACGACGGTGGCGGAGGAGAAGGCCGGCAACGGCGGGACGGACGAGTGGACGGGGCTGGCCGGCAAGGGCCGCTACCTCCGGATGTACGGCACCGCGCGCGGGACGTCGTACGGGTACTCGCTGCTCGAAATGGAGGTGTACGGCGTGCTGGACGGCGGACCCCCGCCGGGCGGGGCGTTCACCGTGGTGGCGGCGGGCGACATAGCCGCGCAGTGCACCGCCTCGGACAGCGGCTGCGCCCACCCGAAGACCGCCGCGCTGGCCCAGCAGATCAACCCGAAGTTCTACCTGACGATGGGTGACAACCAGTACGACGACGCCCGGCTGTCGGACTTCCGGAACTACTACGACAAGAGCTGGGGCGCGTTCAAGGCGAAGACCCACCCGGTGCCGGGCAACCACGAGACCTACGACCCGGCCGGGTCGCTCGCCGGGTACAAGTCGTACTTCGGCAGCATCGCCTACCCGCAGGGGAAGAGCTGGTACAGCTTCGACGAGGGCAACTGGCACTTCGTCGCGCTGGACTCCAACGCCTTCGACCAGAGCGCCCAGATCGACTGGCTGAAGGCCGACCTGGCGGCCAACGCGAAGAAGTGCGTCGCCGCCTACTGGCACCACCCGCTGTACTCCTCCGGCGGGCACGGCAACGACCCGGTCTCCCGGCCGGTGTGGAAGATCCTCTACGGTGCCGGGGCCGACCTGGTGCTGAACGGGCACGACCACCACTACGAGCGGTTCGCCCCGCAGGACCCGGACGGCAAGGCCACCGCGGCCGGGATCGTCGAGATCGTCGGCGGGATGGGCGGCGCCGAGCCGTACCCGATCGAGCAGGTCCAGCCGAACAGCCAGAAGCGGATCAGCGGTGAGTACGGCGTGCTGAAGCTGGACTTCACCGACTCCGGGTACGGCTGGACCTACGTCGGTACGGACGGCCAGGTCAAGGACACCAGCCCGAAGTACAGCTGCCACTGATGATGTACCTGGCCACCACCGGCCGCCGTCCGGACGCGCCGTCCCGCCCCGCGGGGGTGGGGCGGCGCGTCCCCGGCACGGTCATCGCGCTCGGTGCGGTCAGCCTGGTCACCGACGTCTCCTCGGAGATGGTCACCGCCGTGCTGCCGCTCTACCTGGTGCTGGGCCTCGGCCTCTCACCACTCCAGTTCGGCTTCCTCGACGGCCTGTTCAACGGCGCCACGGCACTGGTCCGGCTGCTCGGCGGCAGGCTCGCCGACCGGGGCGGCGGCCGGCACCGGACCGTCGCCGGGGTCGGCTACCTGCTCTCGGCGCTCTCCCGGCTCGGGCTGCTGCTGGCCGGCGGAGCGGCCGGCGGGATCGCCGCCGCGCTGGCCGCCGACCGGCTCGGCAAGGGCGTGCGGACCGCGCCCCGGGATGCGCTGATCTCGCTCAGCGCACCGCCGGAGGCACTCGGCCGGGCCTTCGGCGTGCACCGGGCGATGGACACCACGGGGGCGCTGCTCGGACCGCTGGTCGCGTTCGCGGTGCTGTGGGCGACGGCGGACGCGTACGACGCGGTGTTCGTGGTCAGCTTCGCCATCGGACTGCTCGGCGTGCTGGTGCTGATGCTGTACGTCCCGGCCGGGGCGGGGATTCCGCCCGGGGCCGCGGCGCCGGCAGTCGAGCGGAAACCGGCCGTCGAGCCGAGGCCGGCCCGGGAGAAGACCCGGGCACTCGCCGACCCGGTGTTCCGGCGGGTGGTCACGGCCGCCGCGCTGCTGGGAGCCGCGACGATCGGCGACTCCTTCCTCTACCTGCTGCTCCAGCGCGGCCTGGACCTGTCGCCCCTGCTGTTCCCCTTGCTGCCGCTCGGTGCGGCGGCCTGCTACCTGCTGCTGGCCGTCCCGGCGGGCCGGATCGCGGACCGGACCGGGCGGCGCACCCCGTTCCTCTGCGGGCACGGGGCGCTGCTCGCGGCCTACCTCACCCTGCTGGCTCCACCGGTGTGGCCGACCGCCGTGCTCACCCTGGTACTCCTGGGCGTCTTCTACGCCGCCACGGACGGTGTGCTGATGGCGCTCGCCGGGCCCGTGCTGCCGTCGGAGGGCCGGGCGGGCGGGCTCGCGGTGCTACAGACCGGCCAGGCGCTGGCCCGGCTGGTCGGAGCGGCCGGGTTCGGCGCGGCCTGGACCTGGTGGGGGCCGCGCCCGGCCCTGGCGGTGGCCGCGGTCGCGCTGGCCGCCGCACTCGCCGCCGCAGGGCGGATCCTGCCGACAAGGGAGGCCTCGTGAAGGCGCGTTCGACGGTCCTGGTCATCGCCGTCCTGGTCCTGCTGGGCGGTTCGCTCGGGTACGTGCTGCACGCCCGGCAGCGCGACGGCGGACAGCAACTCGTCGCGGCGGAGAGCTCGTTCACCCTGAACGAGCCCGGCGTCTACTACCGGGACAGCGCCACCGGGCGGGTCGCCCGCAGCCAGGGGGCGCCGGACGGGCCGTCCTGCGCCCGGTTCTACGCCGCCGGGGACCACGCGCTGTGCCTGCGCGCGCTGCCCGGCGTCCCGGCCCGCACCCAGGCGGTGGTGTACGACCGGCGGTTCACCGAGCTCCAGACCGTGACGGTGCCCGGCGTCCCGAACCGGGCCCGGGTGTCGGCCTCGGGGCAGCTGCTCTCCTGGACCACCTTCGCGGTGGGGGACTCGTACGCGGCCAGTGGCTTCTCCACCCGGACGTCGATCCTGGACCTGCGCACCGGCTACCTGGTCAAGTCGATCGAGTCCATCCCGCTGACCATCGGCGACACCCGCCACCACGCCGCCGACGTCAACTACTGGGGCGTCAACTTCGCCGCCGACGACAACCGCTTCTACGCCACCGTCTCGACCGGCGGTCAGACGCACCTGGTCGAGGGCGACCTGCGGGCGTGGTCGGCCCGGACCCTGCGGGAGAACGTCGAGTGCCCCTCGCTCTCGCCCGACGGTACCCGGATCGCCTTCAAGAAGAAGGTCTCGGCCGACCCCGCCGCGCCCTGGCGCCTCCACGTCCTGGAGCTGGCCGGGCTGCGCGAGCACCCGCTGGCCGAGTCCCGCAGCGTGGACGACCAGGCGGCCTGGCTCGACGGGGACACCCTCGGCTACGCGCTGCCGGGCCGGGACGGCAAGGGCACCGACGTCTGGACCGTCCCGGCGGACGGCAGCGGGGCGCCACGGCTCCTGGTGCCCGGCGCCTCGTCGCCGGTGGCCGTGCCGGCGTCGCCGGTGGCCCTGCCGGCGTCCCCGGTGGCCCTGCCGACGGTGCCTGGCTGACCCGGCGGTCGGGGCGGCGCGGGTCGGCCGGGGGGCGCACCGCCCCTCCACGGATGTGTCGGCCCTGTGAAACTCCTGCGTTCTGACCTCTTGTCAGGCCGATCATTCCTCCCTACCTTCGGGGGTCAGGACCCCGGCCCCATCGGGCCCGGCGGCCCCCGGCGGGCGCGACCCCGCGCCGGCGCCGGACACACGACAAGACCTGGAGGCGTCACATGCCTGTAGCCATGATCGACGAGATCCGCGACGCGGGCCCGCTCGCGGTCGACGACGAGGCCATCGTGTTCGAGGACGACGACCGCAACGACCACGACGCCACGGCCTGTCTCGCCGACCCGTGGGTGACCGCGACCACCCGCTTCGGCTGCGACTTCAACTCCTGACGGTGGCCGAGCCCATCGCCGGCCGCAGCGGATGGTCCGACGACACCTGGTCGTACCTGAACGATCCGCGGATGCCGGCGATGGCGCACGGCTGGAAGCTGCACGTCTCGGCCCGGCCCGGCGACCTCGCGGCCGTCATCGACCTCGTCCTGCCGGTGCTGCTGCGCCACGTCTGCCACGCCAAGTGGGCCAGGAGTCCGGAGACCCTGCGGGAGATCAACTCCGGTGCGTCGAGCGCGGGAGCCGTCGGCAAGGCGATCACGGTCTACCCGGGGCCGGGCACCGTCGTCGGGCTCGCGGACCAGCTCGTCGCCCTCCTGCGCGGCCGGGAGGGACCGCAGATCGTCAGCGACCGGCGGGTCGATCCGCACTCCCCCGTCTACTACCGCTACGGGCCCTTCACGGGCGACTACCGGACCGGCCGGAGCGGGCGCCTCGAATCGGTCATGGTGGGCCCCGACGGCCGGGTCTTCGACGGTCTGGCCACCGGTGCGTACCGGTGCCCGCCGTGGGCCGAGGATCCCTTCGCGAACCGGGCCGGGCACGACGCCCGGCCGCCCTCCTCCCCCGGACTCGGCGACGGGCGCTACCGGATCACCGGCGGCATCGTGCGCAAACCGCAGGGCAACGTCTACCGCGCGGTCGACCGGGCCACCGGGCTGGCAGTGGTCGTCAAGCAGGCGCGGGCCTTCGTGGCCGAGGACGAGTCCGGTGCGGACACCCGCGACCGGCTGCGCAACGAGCGGACCGTGCTGGCCGCGCTCGACACCGTCGCGGGGGTCCCCCGCGCGCTCGACTACTTCCGGCACCACTGCGACGAGTACCTGGTGCTGAGCAGCTGCGGCGACCGGGACCTGCGGCGCGACGTCCAGGAACACGGCCCGTACCGGGACGACGGGGCCCGGCCGTCGCGCGCGCTCGCCGATCTGGCCGGCCGGCTCCTGCGCGTCCTGGACGGCATCCACCAACGGGGGGTGGTGGTCCGTGATCTCAAGCCCGACAACGTCGTGCTCGACGCCGCGGGCCGGTGCCACGTGATCGACTTCGGCATCAGCGCTCTGGACGGCGTCGGTCCGGACGGCTCGACCCCCGGCTACAGTGCCCCGGTCCGCCGCGTGAGCGGGCCGGCCGAACCCGCCGACGACTACTACGCGCTGGGCACGACCCTCTGCTTCGCCGCCACCGGCCTGGATCCGGTGATCGTCGACGGCGATGCCGCCGTCAACCGGGACCGCACCCTCGCCGGCCTGGCATGGGCGCTGCCCGGCGACGACCACCGGCCGATCCGGGCGGCGATCGCCGAGTTGACGAGCCTCGACCCCGCCGTGCGGACCGCCGGCGCCGACCGGCTCCGCACCTGGGCGGTCGGTGCGGTCGGGCCGGCCGGTGCGGCCGGGGCAGTCGGGCAGGCCGAGGCAGTCGGTGCGGTCGAACGGCCCGCGGCGTCCCGGGCGCCCCGTGGGCCCGGCCGGCTGCGCTGCGACGACGGCCTGCTCGACGAGATCATCGAGCACACGGCCGCGTACTGCGTCGACGAGGCCCGCAGGATCGCGGACCCCGTGCTCGCCGCACGCGCGAACATCCCGACGCCGGTGGACGTCTACGGCGGAAGCTCGGGGCTCGGCCTGGAACTCCTCCACCACCTCCACCGAAGCGGGGTGCGCGACACCGTCCACGCCCTGGCGCGGTGGACGGCGAGCCAGTCCAGAACCCTCTCACCGGGCTTCTACTCGGGCCGCACCGGTGTCGAGCTCTTCCTCGCCCAGGCGCGGGCGACCCCGGGGGCCGGGGGCGTCGGCCAGGGCCCGGACGCGGTCGACACGGCAGGGTCGGGAGGGCACCCCGCCCTGCCGGCCCGGGGACCGGACGGCGGACCACCGGAAGCGGACCTGATCGAAGGCGTCGCCGGAATCGGCATCGGCCGTCTGCTCCTCGCCCGCCACGCCGCCGCCGGCGGCGACAGCCGGCTCGCCGCCCGCCACCTCGCCGTCGCCGCCGAGTGCGACCGGATGCTGGCGTCCGGCGAGGCCCGGCTGACACCGGCGGGAGCCGAGACGGTCGGCAGCGCGGCCCTGCGCGAAGGACTGGCGCACGGCGGGGCGGGTGTCGCGTACTTCCTGCTCGAACACGCGAGCGCGACCGGGGATCCCGACACCCTCCACCGGGCCCGGCGGGCGTGCGCGCACCTCGCCGCCGTCACGCCGGGCATCGTCGCGGCGGCGGGCAGCCCCGGAGGATCGCGCCGGTACGGCTCCTGGTGCCGGGGCCTGGCCGGGATCGGAGCGGTGCTCGTCCGGGCCGCCGACCGCCTCGGCGAACCCGAGTACCTCGCCCTCGCCCAGCAGAGCGCGCGCAGCTGCGCCGCATTGGCGCCGCGCATGCCGCTGGTCAACCAGTGCTGCGGGCTGTCCGGGGTCGGCGACCTGCTGGTGGACGTCGCCGAGGCGTCCGGCGCCGAGGAGTTCTGGCACGCCGCCGAGACCGTCGCCGCGATCATCCTCAGCCGCAGCGGCGGCAGCCCGTCCCGGCCGGTGTTCCCGGACGCCGGCCTGACCCGGTCGAGCGCCACCTGGGCCGGCGGCTCCGCCGGCGTGCTCGCCTTCCTCAGGAGACTGCACGACCGCGGCGGACCACGGCTGGGCCTCATCGGCTGACGGCGCGGATGCCGACGGCATCCTGCGGCGCTCCGCCCTTCACCGAGGGTTCGGGGCGCCGGCGGGCACGACGCCCTGGCGGGCCCGCTCCCGAGCCGCGGCCTCCCGGAAGCGGCTGAGCACGCCCGCCGCGCCCGGGACCAGGGCGCAGCGCACCGCGTTCCCGCCACCGGCCTCCCCGACGCCCTCCCCGACACGGTGGTGCGCGGACCGGCACGACGCGTACCAACTGCTCTTCCAGCAGGGATCACGAGCGTACCCGACGGGTATTCACCGACCGGACGACGGTGTGCCGAAAGGATCCTGACGATCATTCGACCCCGCCGGTCGACCGGCGGGAACGATCGGGGCAATCGTACGCACAAACCGCCGGGCCTGAAACCCCGTCTCGGTCGATCCGGTCCGACCCAATGCGTGGTGGCAAGAACCGGACACGGCCGAACGTGACCCGGGAACGCCCGGCGGCGGTCGCGCCCCGGGCGAGGGAATTCGGCCGATTCCGGCGCTCCAACGGCAATCCGGGCACGGTGCGCCTCCCGGGTTCCCGCCGCCGACGCACCGGATCACGGCCCGGCGCGGCGGCCGGGTCGAACCCGCCGGCGCCAACCGCCTGATGTGCAGACTTCAAGGATTCCCCGTCTTTCGGGGGGTGTCACCACGCCAGCTCGACGGCCCGCCGTCCGATACGAACGGACCGGCCGGACGGTCGACCGCAATACCCGCGAGTGGGCTTCCGAAACCTCGGCCTGATCGTTCGTCAACTCGCCATACCAAGTCGGACGCCTTCGATCCAGACCTTCTTTCAGGAGGATTTGGAAGTACTCTGTCGTCAACCGCGCGAGAACCTGTTCGACCCCTGGGGACCATTCCCGGAACCAGGGTGTTTCCCCGCGTGGTCGATGATGTTTCTTTTGGGTACGGGGGTGACTTGTGGCGGAGGGTCACACAATGAATTTCAGAGTTCTTGGCCCGTTGGCGGTCCAGACCGGAGGAATCCCCGTGAATCCGGGGTCGGCCCGGCAGCGGGCGGTATTGTCCGCCCTTCTGCTGACGCCGGGCCAGCCGGTGACCGTGGAACAGCTCACCGAGGCCGTCTGGCCGCGGAACCCGCCGAGCGACGTCATGGCGAACCTGCACAGCTATGTGTCCAACCTCCGACGGCTGTTGGAGCCGAACCGGCCGCCCCGGAACCGGGACACCATCCTGCGGCGCGAACCGAACGGCTACGTCCTGGCGGTGGACCCCGACTGCATCGACGCCGTCCGCTTCGAGCGGATGCTGCACGAGGGCCGGCGGCTGCTCCAGGCCGGGATGCACCGGACGGCGAGCCGGACCCTGGAGGACGGGCTGGCGCTGTGGCGCGGGCCCGCCCACCCGGAGGTGAGCGACTACGCGCTCGGTGCGCAGACGGCCTCGCGGTACGAGGAGTTACGGCTGCTGGCCCTGGAGAGCCTCTGGGACGCCACCCTGGCCGAGGAGTGCGACTTCTCCGCGCTCGCCGCCGAACTGCCCGCGCTCGCCCTGCGGTTCCCGACCCGCGAGCGGTTCAGCTGGCTGCTGATGAAGGCCCTGTACCGGTCGGGCCGGCGGGCCGACGCGATCGACGCGTACCACCGCACCCGCCGGACCCTGGCGGAGGAGTACGGCGTCGACCCGGGCGACGAGTTGCAGGAGCTGTTCGGCACGATCCTGCGCGGCGACCCGATCGCCGGGTGCGCCTGAGCGCCCGGCGGGCAGCTCCCCCCTGCGAACAGGCCGGGCGACCGGCGGGCCCTTGCACCCGCCGGCCGCCCGGCCTTTTGCACGCCCTTGACATTGACATGCCCATGGCCCCCGGGGGACCCGGCAGCGGCGCCGGCAGACCGTTCGCCGTCGAATCCCCGCAGGTCGGAGCCGTCGCCCAAAGCCCTTCCAAGTCACCTCCAAGTCACCTCCAAGTCGCTGCCAAGACGGCCCTGGCAAGGTGCTGACGACAGACAGGAAGATCAACACCGAGCGGTTCCGGACCGTCCCACCGGGCCGGCCGAGCACGACCGCAGGACACTCGGCCGCGGACCACGGTCGCCGCGGCCACGGCGGTCGCGAACCACGCACCATCACCCGCCCCGGCCGACCGGGCGGGGAGTCGAGACGATGAGGAAAGCCGAGTTCGCCGTGCCCCAGACGAGTTGTGAAGACGACACGGTCGCCGTCGTCGGACTGTCCTGCCCGGCGCCCGGACACCGTGACGTCCACCGCGGCAACGACGGCCCGGACGGCGGCGCCTCGTTCTTCCGGATACCCGCCGAGCGGGCCGCCGGACTCGGCCCCGCCGACTGGGCCGTGCTGGAACTCGGCTGGACCGCCCTGGAGGACGCCGGGATCGTCCCCGCCTCGCTGAGCGGGGGCCGGACGGGCGTCTTCCTCACCGCGTCCACCCGGGGCGGCGCCGCGGAGCACCTCGCCGCCGTCCTGGACCTCCACGGCCCGACGGTCACCCTCGAACCGTCGGCATCCGCCGCGCGGGACACCGTCGCCCTGGCAGCGGCGAGCCTGCGCCGCGGGGAGTGCGACCTCGCCCTGGCCGGCGACGCCGACACCGTGCTCGCGGTGCTCCGACCACTACCGGCGGCGCACCGCGACGGAGGGCGGATCCACGGCGTCCTCGGCGGCCTGCGCCCCGTGGGCGGCACCGAGGGCACGGGCGGCACCGGGGACACGGGAGAGGCCGAGGGCACGGGCGGCACCGGTCTACTCGCCCTCGTCGGGGCAGTACCCGTCGAACCGGCCGAATCCACCGCGGCCGCCGCAGCCGCCCCACGCCCCCTGGCGACCACGTTCACGCCGCTGCTCCTCTCCGCGCGCAGCGCCGCCGGCCTGCGGGCCCAGGGCCGGGCGCTCAAGGAGCGCTTCGGATCCGACCCGAAGCTCCGACTCACCGATGCGGGCCTCTCCCTGGCCACCACCCGCACCACCTTCGAGCAGCGCGCCGTCCTGGTCGCCGACAGCCGCGAGCACGCCCTGGAGGGCCTGCGCGCCGTCGCCGAGGACGGCTTCGGCCCGCTGCTGGTCCGCGGTACAGCGGGCACCGCGGGCACCGGAACGGGCGCGGTGTTCGTCTTCCCCGGCCAGGGCACCCAGTGGCCCGGCATGGCGCTCGGCCTGCTGGAGTCCTCCGAGGTGTTCCGGGAACACCTGCGGGCCTGCGCCGACGCCCTCGAACCGCACGTCCCCTGGTCCCTGGCCGACGTCCTGCGCGGCGCGCCGGGTGCGCCCGCCCCGGTGGCGGTGGACGTCGTCCAGCCCGTCCTGTTCGCCGTGATGGTCTCCCTCGCCGCCCTCTGGCGCGCCTGCGGCGTGGAGCCCGCCGCCGTGGTGGGCGCCAGCCTCGGCGAGATCGCGGCCGCCCACGTCGCCGGTGCACTCAGCCTCGACGAGGCCGCCGAGGTGGTGGCGCGGTGGAGCCGGGCCCAGGCCGACGCGGTCGGCGAGGGCGACCTGGCCTCGGTGCTGCTGCCCCGCGAGCAGCTGGCGCCGCGGCTCGCCCGGTGGCAGGGCCGCCTCGACATCGCCGGCACCAACGGCCCGCGATCCGCCCTGTTCTCCGGCGACCGGGCCGCCGTGGACGAGCTGCTCGCCGAGCTGGCTGCCGAGGGCGTCCGGGCGAGGAAGCTGAGCAACGGACTCGCCGCGCACCACTCCGGGCTGCGCCTGGACCGCGACCGGCTGCTCGCCGGCCTCGCGCACATCCGCCCGCGCACGTCGGCCGTGCCGTTCTACTCCTCGGCCACCGGTGGGCTGCTGGACACCGCCGCGCTGGACGGCGCGTACTGGATCCGTAACATCACCGGCGAGATCCGCTTCGAGGACGCCACCCGCGCACTGCTGTCCGACGGCCACCGGACCTTTCTGGAGGTCGCCCCGCACCCCGACCTGCTCGGGGGCCTCCAGGAGACGCTGGACGACGCCGGCCTGACGGAGCACGCCGCCGTCCTCGGCACCCTCCGCCGCGACCAGGGCGGGCCGGACCGGTTCCTGACCTCGCTCGCGGAGCTGCACGTCCGGGGGACGGCCGTGGACTGGGCCGCCGTGCTCGCCGACACGGACGCGCGACGCGTGCCGCTACCGACGTACCCGTTCCACGCCGCGAACCCGGCCTCCGGGCGGTCGGACGCCGAACGGCACCGGTGGGTCCGGGAACTGGTCCGCACCGAGATCGCGGCCCTGCGCGGCCCCGGAGCGGCCGAGGCCGGCGCGGACCGGTCGTTCCGGGACCTCGGCTTCGACTCGGCCACGGCGGTCGAGCTGCGCAACCGGCTGATGGCGGCGACCGGCCTGCCGCTGCCGCTGACGCTGCTCTTCGACCACCCGACGCCCGAGGCCCTCGGCCGGTACCTGCTCGCGGAGCCGGGCGCCGGGGCGGTCTCCGCACCGGAGGAGACGGAGCCCTCCGAGGCGGTGGCGACGGCCGACGCCGAGGAGCCGATCGCGATCGTCGCGATGGCGTGCCGGTTCCCCGGCGACGTCCGCAGCCCCGAGGACCTGTGGCAGGTGGTCGCGGACGAGTCGGACGCCGTCTCGCCGTTCCCCGCGAACCGTGGCTGGGACGTGGCCTCGCTGTACGACCCCGACCCGGCCCGCTCCGGGCACAGCTACGCCCGCGAGGGCGGCTTCCTGCACGACGCCGACCGCTTCGACGCCGCGTTCTTCGGGATCAGCCCGCGCGAGGCCCTCGCCATGGACCCGCAGCAGCGGCTGCTGCTGGAGACCGCGTGGGAGGCCTTCGAACGGGCCGGCATCGACCCGTCCTCGGTGCGCGGCTCGCGCACCGGCGTATACGTCGGGGCGATGACGCAGGACTACGGCGCCCGGATGCACGAGGCGGGCGGCGGCGTCGAGGGCCACGTCCTGACCGGCACGACCGTGAGCGTCCTCTCCGGTCGGCTGTCCTACGTGTTCGGGCTGGAGGGACCGGCGATCACCGTCGACACGGCGTGCTCGTCCTCCCTGGTCGCCCTCCACCTGGCCGTCCGGGCGCTGCGCGACGGCGAGTGCACGATGGCCGTCGCCGGCGGAGCGGCGGTGATGGCCTCGCCGGGCATGTTCGTCGAGTTCAGCCGCCAGCGGGGCCTGGCCCCGGACGGGCGGTGCAAGGCCTTCGCAGCCGCCGCGGACGGCACCGCGTGGGGTGAGGGCGTCGGCGTCCTGCTGCTGGAGCGGCTCTCGGAGGCACGGCGCCACGGGCACCGGGTGCTGGCCGTGGTCCGCGGCAGCGCGGTCAACCAGGACGGCGCCTCCAACGGGCTGTCCGCGCCGAACGGCCCTGCGCAGCAGCGGGTTATCCGCGCGGCGCTGGCCGACGCCCGGCTCTCGGCGGCGGATGTCGACGCGGTGGAGGCGCACGGGACGGGCACCCGGCTCGGCGACCCGATCGAGGCGCAGGCCCTGCTCGCCACCTACGGGCAGGCACGTCCGGCCGAACGGCCGCTCCGGTTGGGGTCGTTGAAGTCGAACATCGGCCACACCCAGGCCGCCGCCGGGGTCGGCGGTGTGATCAAGATGGTGATGGCGATGCAGCACGGCGTGCTGCCGGCCACCCTGCACGTCGACGAACCGACCAGCCACGTCGACTGGAGCGCCGGCGCGGTCGAACTGCTCACCGAGGCACGGGAATGGCCGGCCGGCGAACGCGTGCGCCGCGCCGCCGTCTCCTCCTTCGGCATCAGCGGCACCAACGCGCACGTCATCCTGGAGGAGGCCCCGGCCCACGAACCGGCGCCGGCAGGCCCGGAACCGGTGGGCGGCGTACTGCCCTGGGTGATCTCCGCGCGGACCCCCGAGGCGCTGCGCGCCCAGGCCGCACAGCTGCACGCGGCCGTCGAGACCCACCCGGAGTGGCAACCGGCCGACGTGGCCCGGGCATTGACGGCCGAGCGGTCACTGTTCGAGCAGCGGGCGGTGGTGATCGGCGACAGCCGCGACCAGCTGCTGAACGGGCTCACCGCACTCGCCGACGACACCACCGCGCCCCAGGTCGTCCACGGCACCGCGAACTCCGGAGGCACCGTCTTCGTCTTCCCCGGCCAGGGCTCCCAGTGGATCGGCATGGGCGCCGAACTCCTGGACACCTCAACCGTGTTCGCCGAGTCGATCGCCCAGTGCGAGGCCGCCCTCGCCCCCCACGTCGACTGGTCCCTCACCGACGTCCTGCGCGGCAACGACGACCTCACCCGCGTCAACGTCGTCCAACCCGCCCTCTTCGCCGTCATGGTCTCCCTCGCCCGCCTCTGGCAGACCCTCGGCGTCCACCCCGACGCCGTCCTCGGCCACTCCCAAGGCGAAATAGCCGCCGCCCACATCGCCGGCGCCCTCACCCTCGACGACGCCGCCCGCATCGTCGCCCTCCGCAGCAAAGCCATCCTCGCCCTCAGCGGACACGGCACCATGGCCAGCATCCCGCTGCCCGCCTCACAGGTCGAACCGCTCCTGACGCCGCACCGCGGTGAGGTGAGCATCGCCGCCGTCAACGGCCCCAGCCACACCGTCATCGCCGGCACCGTCACCGCCGTCCACGCCGTCGTCGACCAGGCCAAGAACGACGGCGCACGCGCCCGCACCATCCCCGTCGACTACGCCTCCCACTCCCCCCAGGTCGAAACGCTGCGGGAGCAACTCCTCAGCGACCTCGCCG